>JBFHGV010000122.1:0-7639 GCA_041582955.1 Arenibacter sp. | reverse complement strand
CCCATAAACAGGCATTGATCAGCATTCTTCTAAAACCATCGCTTAAGATATCTTCTGATGCCCCATGGGTTGTGGTAAAAGCCCGTCCTGCTTTTCCATTTTCCAATTGATAGGTACGCACCCAGGCAACCGGCAGCTCTTCCTTGGTGGTATCCGGTGCTGCATCCGGAGTCATCCCGTTAAGCACTCGTCCACGTGCCAATACCTTTAAATCTTTGCCTTCCGGATAGGCATTATACCCACCACATTGGGCCCAAGCATGTTCTACGCCTCGCAGTATGGGATGCTCCTTATTTATATCTTCCAATACTAATTTGGAAGCCTGTTGGTGGTTTTTACCATAATGGCCCACCCAGGTCTCCCCCAAGACCACCTCTCCAAAGCCGCCCTGCCAAGCCTTTTTTGAGCCGTTATATTTATAATCATAATGCCCCCAGTTAGGGTTATCGGAATTTTTAAAGGCATGGGTAGCGGTCCTAAGTCCTACCACCGGTCCGCCCCTATGTAGATAGTCGTCTATGTACTGCATTTGCTCATCCTCAAAATCTGCAAACCTTGTAAAAATAACCATGAGATCGGCATCCTCAAGCACCTCTAGACCCTTAAGATTGGAACTACCAGGAAAAATATTCCCCTCCTCGTCCAAGGCCCAAACTACAGTACAAGTAAAACCGTATCTTTTGGCCAGAATCCTGGCCAAAGCAGGTAGGGTTTCCTCTCCCCTATATTCATGATCGGTAGCAATAAAAACAATATGCTTTCCTATGCCCGGGCCTTCTTCCCCTTTATAGGTTACTTGGTAATCCGCTGCAACACCCTCCCCTATAGATCCAACATTTTTTGTATGGCCAACTACCTTCTCCCTTAAATCTACATGGGCCATAATTGGGCTTGAACCGAAATCATCTTTGGCTTCCTTAAAAATATCGCCACAGGACCCCATAAGAAAAACCAAGGCACAAAACACGATTAGCAACCCTGATTTTTTCATACAAAAAGATTTTCCGAAAATTAATGATTTCAACATAAAAATTCAACATCGTATCAGCAGTTGGCCTGTATTAAAAAAACGGCATGCCCGCCGAAAATTTTGGACGGCCAACCTAGTACAAACCTCATAAAGGCAGAGCGCTTACCAATGCCTTAATTGTTTGCCAATATCCAAATTAATTATCCTTTTTTATGCACTATCCATAAAAAATTTACCTCAGAAATTGAAGTATCAAAATTAAGCTTTACAAATCTAAAATACTATAGGGATTGATATTCCCTATATTTTACTAAATGATGACACTTTTTTGTCATAAATTAGCAGAAATAATATTCGTTAGGGAAATTTATGAGTACACCAAACATTGAAAAAACGCTTACCACCAAGGAAACATTTATCTATAAAGATATGATTGGGCCTTACTTTAATCCGCATTGGCATTTTCACCCTGATTACCAAATATCATTGATCGCCAAAGGCAAGGGAACCCGATTTGTTGGAGACCACGTACAGTCCTTTGAAGAGGGGGATCTGGTGGTAACCGGCCCCAATCTTCCCCATCTATGGCGAAGCGATGATGCCTATTTTGAAAAGGACAGCACATTGAGCACCCGAGGATTGGTTATATATTTTGATCATGAGCTTTTTAGCGAAGCATTGCTGGCCAAGGAGGAGTTTTACAATGTAAACAAGTTTGTGGAAAATTCTGTTAGGGGAATGGAATTTTATGGGGAGACCCGTAATAAGATAAACAAACTACTTCTCAAGATCAATAACGAACAGGGCTTTCGCAGAATTATCAAATTATTTGAAATCATAGATATCCTAGCCAATAGTAAGGAATACAACTTATTGTCCAGTCCTGGGTACACCAATGTTTTTAAAGGGGACGATGCGGACAAGATGCGGATTGTGTATGACTATGTTATGACAAATTTTAAGACAAAAATATCCTTGGAGGAGATTGCATCAATGCTGAATATGACCACTACCTCCTTCTGCCGGTATTTTAAACCAAGGGCCAATAAGACTTTCACCCGTTTTGTGAATGAAATAAGAATAGGACATTCCAGAAAATTGTTATTGGAAGATAATTTCAACATATCACAAATAAGTTATGAATGCGGTTTTAACGCCCTCTCCAATTTTAACAGACAATTCAAGGCCATTGTACATATGAGCCCTCATGAATACCGTAAGTTGTTCCTGAATATCAAAACCAGTATATCCTAATACCATTCATAAAGAAAGGTTCCGGACCACTGCTATTTCATTTTGTTGTAAAATGGGGAATACCTTTTATAACAGACGCTCAATGAATTCCCTATTAGGCCTATTGCCCAATTATTCTACATTCAAACACTTGAGAATGAGCAAATTTTATCTTAAGCTAAAAACCCCAACTACCTTAGCCAACAGCAACAAAGAGCGTGTAATCACCAATAATATATAGAACTATTACAACCTTATCTTATATAGATTATCCAAAAATCCAATCCACTAAACGACAAAATAGTATCACTATTTAGTAGGATAAAGGAATTTTGAAAACCCATTTAGAATTACATTTATCAGATTTTATTTTTGATCCAAAAATACACCTCATCATATAATAGGTATAACACATATTAAAAGCGTAAAATAACGGCTACATTTTTTTTCATTTAACAAATCAATTAAAAATAAATTATGATTATTGTAAAAAAGAAACTAAACTTATAAGCTGAAATAATTATATAAATAATAAAAAACCTCTAATCAAAAATTTATCACAACCGATGAAAAATTCAAATGATCAACAAAAAAACAATGCAAACAGGCTATTTTATGGTAGTTGTTTTGCTTTAATTACCACAGCATTTTCTTTTAGTATAAGGGCTGGAATTCTTCCTCAACTTGGAGAAGAACTAAGTCTAAGTGCCGAGCAACTTGGGTTTATAAATTCCATGTGGTTTTTTGGTTTCCCCCTATCGATGGTAGTTGGTGGGTTAATCTACCATAAAGTAGGTGGGAAAGCCATCATGCAATTTGCCTTTTTTGCACACGCTATTGGTATAATCATGACCATTTATTCTGGTAGTTATATTGGTTTACTAATCTCTACCTTATTAATAGGGCTCGGAAACGGATGTACCGAAGCTGCCTGTAACCCTATGATAGCAGATGCCTACTCTGGCACAAGAATGAGTAAAATGATGAATCGTTTTCACATGTGGTTTCCGGGCGGAATCATGATTGGAAGTCTTCTATCTGATTTTATGACCGGTGCAGGGTTAACCTGGCAAACTCAAATTTGGTTGATAATGATCCCAACCTTAATATATGCTTATTTATTCTTTGGCCAAGCTTGGCCAAAAGCTAAGGTTGAGGCAGCAGCCACACTTAGTGGCAATTTAAAAGCTATGGTTTCCCCACTATTCCTTTTTATGATCGTATGTATGTCCCTAACGGCCATATCCGAGTTTGGACCACAACAATGGGTTGGTCTAATTTTGGCCAAGAGTGGTGCAAAACCCATGTGGATACTTGCCCTAACAACCGGACTGATGGCAATTGCACGTTATTTCGGTGGTGATGTGGTGAAAAAATTTGATCAAACGGGAGTACTTCTGGGATCTGCGGTTTTAGCTACCCTAGGAATTTATCTTTTTAGCACCCAAACGGGAGCTATGGCATATGTAGCAGCAGTATTTTTTGCCTTGGGAATTGCTTATTTCTGGCCAAACATGATTGGTTTTGTTGCCGATAAAATTCCAAAAAGTGGTGCATTGGGTATGTCTATCATCGGTGCTGTAGGAATGTTCTCCTCTTCCATATTCCAGCCAATTATAGGTGGGTGGATCGATAATGATAAGGCAGAGGCAGCAGCTCAAGGACTTACCGGTGACGAACTGGAACTGGTAGCCGGACAGGACACCTTGGGTACAATGGTAGCTTTTCCCGGTATCTTAATCGTATTATTTACCATTTTATGGTTCTGGGTAAAGGCCTCTAAAAAAGGAGAAACACAGGAAGCGGTAGCCTAAAGCCCCTATTGGAACAATTCTAGAATATCCCCCAATTCCTTGGGTTGAGCAAAGACAGCAATCTGTAAAAAGATTGGCAAGCAGAGCACAAGGAATTGGTCGGGATTTATATTTAAATAACAATTAAAGTAAGAGATGAAGATTGGAATGAACATGTTGCTCTGGACAAACCATGTCACCGAGGAACACTACAGTATTATTGATACCTTAAAAAAAACCGGGTATGATGGAATTGAGTTATTTTTAGGGGAGGGCAACGAAAAGCACTATTCAAAATTAGGCAAGCATTTTTCCAGTATCAATATGGGAGTTACCGCCGTAGGTGCTTTGTCTCCTGAACAGAATATTGCTAGTCCTGAAAAGAAAATACGAGAAGCCGGACTAGAACAGCTAAAGTGGACCATAGATATGGCCGCGGCCGCCAATGTTGAAGTTATATGTGGTCCTTTTCATTCGACATTTGCCTATTTCACTCGGCAACCTCCTACCTTACAGGAAAAACAATGGAGCAATGAGATGCTTTATAAAGCAGCGGAATATGCCCAAAAATCTAATATCATCCTGACCCCAGAAGCAGTTAACCGGTTTGAATGCTATTTGTACAATACTATGGCCGACCTAGGAAACATGGTGGAAGCGGTAAACCACCCCAACCTAGGAGCAATGTTTGACACCCATCACGCAAATATTGAAGAAAAGAGTCAGTCTGGAGCCCTAAAAACAATAGCCCCCCATTTAAAGCATGTACACATTAGTGAAAACGATAGGGGAACTCCAGGTCGTGGACAGGTAAATTGGGAAGACGTATTTAGTGGCCTAAAGGAAATAAAGTACGATGGTTGGTTAACTATTGAAGCCTTTAGCACCATTATCCCCGAGTTTGCCAATGCTATTAATGTATGGAGGGATTACTCTCCTTCGGAGCAAATCTATACAGAAGGCATAAAATTGATCAAGGAAGGAATGGGAATTAAATAACGTATCCAGTTCCAAAACGCCAAATTAATATATCTAAATATCTTATGATGAAAAATTTATTACCTATTCTTGTTTGCCTAGCGATGTTTGCCTGTAAAGAGCAGAAAACCGACAAGTCTAAAGAAGCTGTGGCCGTAGAAACTACGGATACACCACAACAATGGTTAACTTTTAAAGGTTCGGACAAGAATGCGAAGCATATTGTTCTTATCTCCGGTGACGAAGAATATAGGTCTGAAGAATCTATGCCGCAACTCGCAAAAATCCTTTCTGAACACCATGGATTTAACTGTACCGTTCTGTTTGCCCAGGATCCGGCCAAACCGGGAATTGTTAATGCAAACTACGGTAAAAACATTCCAGGCTTAGAGGCACTGGACAATGCAGACCTAATGATCATTGCAACGAGGTTCAGAGCGCTTCCAGATAACCAAATGAAGCATATAGACGATTACTTAAGGGCAGGTAAACCTGTAATTGGCCTTAGAACGGCTACACATGCCTTCAATTTTAAAAAGGAGGATGTATCCAATTACAAACACTACGGAAACTCTTATAAGGGAGATAAAACAGAATGGGCCGGCGGTTTTGGAAGACTCATACTCGGTGAGCGCTGGGTTAGCCATCACGGAAAGCACAAGCATCAGAGCACCAAAGGAATAGTTGTTGAAGAAGGTAAGGACAGTGGCATCGCCAATGGTATATCGGACGGTGATGTTTGGGCTTCCGCCGATGTCTATGAAGTTCGCCTACCCTTACCCGGAGACGCACAACCTATAATCTTGGGCAAGGTGATGAATAGAAAAGGGGAGTTTGATGAGAACGATATGTTCTACGGCATGCGTCCTACGGATGATGAGGTTGCCAAAACCAACAACGGCAAGGACGTAAGTTCTCCTTTAATGCCCGTAGCTTGGACCAAAACATATCAAATTCCTGGAGGTAAAAAAGGAAAAGCCTTTACTTCCACTGCATTTTCGGCTGTTGACTTTACCATAGAAGGTACTAGGCGACTAGTGGTAAATGCCGTGTACTGGGCAATGGATATGTCTGTACCGGAGAAAACCAAAGTAGATTTGGTGGGCCAATACAACCCAACAACCTATGAATTTAGAAAAGATGAGTATTGGGATCAGAAACAATTAAAAGTATCCGATTTCAAATAAAAAAACCCAACCAGCCAACCAAACTAAAAAGCCAGTAGATCTCTTTCTACTGGCTTTTTTTATCTACCCCTCACCGCCAACTGGTCACCCAGAATCCCGAGCAAAACAACATTGTTCCATTAGACATTATTTTTGATTTTGTAACGGAATATTTAGTAATTTTAATAATCTAATTTTATCAGTAAGGCTTGATATTCAACTGTTAACAGATTGAATTGTACATGCAACCATATATTTCATGGTTGTTCCTTTTGCCACCCCCCACTTTAACTGTTCTTGATTGATTTCACTCTCTGCAATAATGCCGGGTGTGATCCAATCTAGTATGCGATCTTTTAATAAGACTCATAAGCAAGTGCCTTAGGCAGATAAAACCCTTCTGCTCCATTTAAAGCCTTAGTTTATTGGGTATGGTGAGAAATTTTATACTGCATCAACCTGTGCAATTAATTTAAAGTTAAGAATTATGAAAAAGTATTTTTTAGTTATAGCAATACTGGCCCTCTTATTATTGGGCTGCAATTCCCCTAAACAAAAGGAAGTAGCGAATGTTGAAAGCAAGCCTGTGATGGATAAAGTTAAAAGAGGGGAACTATTGGTTGCCTCCGTGGGGTGCAACGATTGCCACTCCCCTAAGATCATCACGGAAAAGGGACCTGAAGTGGACCCCGAAAGAAGATTGTCCGGACACCCAAACCAAGAAACCTTAGCCCCTTATGACAAAGAAACTGCCAAGGCCTATATTCTGTTCAATATGGGACTTACCGCAGCTATAGGGCCATGGGGAACTTCCTTTGCAGCAAATCTTACTCCTGACGACACGGGTATAGGCCAGTGGACCGAGGCACAATTTATTAAGTCGATCAAGGAAGGAAAATTTAAAGGGATGGATGGGACCAGACCGTTGTTACCCCCTATGCCGTGGACTGAATATCGCAATTTTCCAGAGGAGGACCTAGCTGCAATTTTCGCCTATTTAAAAACCATTGAGCCTGTGCAAAATGCTGTACCCGCTGCCATCCCACCGGCAATGGAATTAATGGGGGCAAGGTAAGGGAAAATCCAAGAGCTTCTAGGGGAAATTAGACATGGTCGTAATTTCCCTTATTCTTATTTATTATGCCACAACATATTCATGGCAGCAATTCTGATTAATGTATCTCAAAAGCCTTGGGCCATCCCCTTGGCTTTTCCTCTTATGAACAAACTATTTACCAATTTACAAGTCAGATCGTTACAAATTATACAATAACAACTATTCATACAAATAACAAGATCAAACTTGATTCCTTAAATAAAATTAATAGTAACACTATTATACTCTCAATAAATACTCTTGTTAAACAGATGTTAAACTATTATATATTGATAGTATTACTATTATATTTGCGAGCATAAATTTTTTGGTATGGAACGTCTTTTTGGTTCAGTCACAATTAAAATAAATGATAAGATCTATATTAAGGATCCACAGTCAT
>JBFHGV010000121.1:0-7647 GCA_041582955.1 Arenibacter sp. | reverse complement strand
TTAAACCTTGGTCGAAATATTGTTGCGCCCTTTTATTGTTGGTACTGATGGGGTAATGAAGATCTCCAAGGTTTTTGAACAAAGGTGCAATTTGTTGGGTGGTGTCCACATCGGTGAGAAGATATTTGGCTACCGTACACTTGATGGAGGAAAAGCCTGCATTTTGCGGAATTTCCATTACCACTGGGTTGTCTGATCTATTTAAATTGTAGATCAGTATCAGGAGTAGGGCCGTAAGTATTGTAAGAATCATTTTTGTTTTCATGTTGCCAAAGTTTAATACGAGGAACCCAACCTAATGCTTTCAGGTACAAGTCCTCTGGTTCAAAGAATTCGAGGGGTCAATCCCCACATTTTAGGCTCTTAGACACAAAGTGTCCTACCTGATTTATAACAGTTTAATGCCTAATGGGATGCTGGGCGCTTAAAAAACAGCATACCTTAAAAAAGGTCACAATAACTTTAAAATAAAAGGGGGGTAATACAGAAATCAGTGAAGTAGGTACGTTGGCAGTACCTAGCATAGTTCATGGTAAAAGTAAGAAATTTTAAGGGATTACAGTGTTAATAAAGGTTGTAAAAAACTGTAGGTAAGTGTTTTGTGTTTTTGTGACAATGGAGTTGTATTGGGTACATGCCTCAATGTTTAATGCTAGATCCAGTGACTTGTGCAGGCCTAAATAAGTCCCCTGGCCTTTATTTCCAGATATTTGTTAATGGTGTTGATGGTCAAATTTTCGGGTTTGGTAAGAATGGTCTGTATACCGTGCTTTCTCAATTCGTTTACGATCAGTTTCTTTTCATAGACAAACTTTTCGGCAATGGTCTTTTCAAATATCCCTAAGGTGGTCTTTGGATTTTCCTTGGTAAATTTTATCAATTCTGTATTCTCAAAAAATATGACCACCAACAGATGTTGCTTGGCAAGTGCTTGCAAGTAGGGGAGTTGTCGCTGTAAGGCGTCCAAGGTCTCAAAATTGGTATAAAGTAATAAGAGACTTCTGTGGTTTAGGTTGCGTTTTATATCAACATACAATCGGGAAAAGTCACTTTCAACAAAATTGGTTTCAATATTATAGAGCGTTTCCAAAATAAGGTTCATTTGGGAACTCCTCCGTTCGGCAGCTACCCGGTTCTCTATTTTATTGCTAAAAGTAAACATACCGGCTTTGTCCTGTTTTTTTAGGGCAATACTGGATATCACCAAGCTGGCATTAATAGCGTAATCCAATAGGCTAAGGCCGTTAAATGGCATTTTCATGACCCGCCCCTTATCTATGATAGAGTAAATGGGTTGTGATTTTTCATCCTGATATTGATTTACCATCAGTTGGCTTTTTTTTGCAGTGGCCTTCCAATTAATGTTTCTAATATCATCGCCTTGAACATAATCCTTAATTTGTTCAAATTCCATGGTATGTCCAATGCGTCGTATTTTCTTTAGACCGTATTCAAACAGTCTGTTGGAAAAAGCCATAAGGTCATATTTCCGCAGTTGTAGGAATGAGGGGTAAACGGGGACTGACGTATTATGGTCAAAGCTGTATTTTTTGGAAATAAACCCAATGGGAGACCTGGCGAAGGCGATTAGATTTCCAAAGGAATATAGGCCCCTTGCCGTGGGCCTAAGCTGATAGGTATATAGTTTTTCCCTACCCTTGCCTAGCTTGGTGTTGATTACAAAGTCGCGTTTTTGAAATTGATGTGGAATTTCGTCTAAAACTTTTAATCGTACCGGAAACAAATAGGTGTTGGAAATGACTATTTTAACCTGGTTTTCATCCCCATTGGATAGTTTTTCGGGCAATAGGCGATTGGCATGGACACCGCCCTTGGAGGCAAACACCAGAATAATATCAACCAAAAAAAACAATAAAAAGAAATAAAATAACAGTTTCATTGCCCCTAAAACATTGGGAAGCATGTAGGATAGTAAAAACCCAACAACCAAGCATGATAGAACGAAGAAGAATCGCTTTTCCAAAAAAATATTGAACAGGAACTTTTTCATTTTTAAAATTTAAGCACTTTTTATTTTGGTCATCGGGTTTGGGGCTATAGGGTAAGCAGCTGTTTACTGCATTTGGACACTACTTATCGAGGTATTTCAATGGTCTCTAAGATTTGTTTTATCACTTTTTCCGAAGTAAAGCCCTCCATTTCCCTTTCCGGGGTGAGCAAGACCCTATGGCCAATGATGGGGACGGCTACTTTTTTAATGTCGTCCGGAGTAACAAAATCGCGTCCACTTATAGCGGCCAATGCCTTGGAGGCATCCATGATGGCAATGGAAGCCCTTGGTGAGGCTCCAAGATAAAGGTTGGCATTGCTTCGGGTATTGTTTACGATGCCTGCTATATATCGCATTAAATTATCTTCGATGACTATTTCTTTTACGATGTCCTGATAGGTGGCTATTTCCTGGGCGTTGAGTACGGCCCTTACCAACTCTTCGGCATCTTTGTTCTTTTGGTAGTGCTTGTTTTCCAATATCCGTATTTCCTCTTCCAAAGAGGGGTATTCTACCTTAATTTTAAATAGAAAACGATCTAATTGCGCTTCGGGTAAACGATAAGTGCCTTCTTGTTCTATGGGATTTTGGGTGGCAAAGACCAAGAAGGGGGGCTGCATGGCGTATGCTACGCCATCCATGGTGATTTGTCGCTCTGCCATGGCCTCAAAAAGTGCAGCCTGTGTCTTGGCAGGGGCGCGGTTTATTTCATCTATTAAGATAATATTGGAAAACAAAGGCCCTTTTTTAAATTCAAATTCCGAAGTCTTGACATTAAAAATAGAGGTGCCTAGAATATCGCTCGGCATTAGATCTGGAGTGAACTGTATCCTACTAAAATCAACGCTCATTGTTTTGGCAAGGAGTTTGGCCGTTACCGTTTTAGCCACTCCAGGAACCCCTTCTATTAAAGAGTGTCCGTTGGCAAGGATAGAAATAATCAACAACTCTATCATATCATCCTGGCCTATGATAACCTTTCCCAGTTCTGCTTTTATGTTGGCCACTGCACCCTGCAGCTTATTTAAGTCTATTCTACTTTTAAATTCCAATGGCTTATGGCCTTCCTCTTTCTGAATATCTTCCATTCGTTAGTGTTTAAATTTATTCAATTTTTTTTCCAGATCCATGAGATCCTGTTCACTGTGTTGTTGCTTATTTTTAAGGTGTATCAAGAGATCTATAAGGGCTTTGGTCTCGGCTATTGATTTTCCGGATTTGGCCGATAGATCACTTACGGTCTTATGGTCTATAACTACCGTGTTAATATGGTAATTGCTCCTAATGTGCTCAAGAAAGAAGTTGATTTTCTTATGGATCAGATCGGAATAATCCCGATACTCGTAATAGAGTCCGCCAATTGTCCTTGCAAATTGGATGGAGGTATTCTCTAATGACCGGATAATGGGGATAATACGTTGCTCCCTTTTGGCCTTAAAGACCACAAAAAGCAATATACCGCTAACTCCTAGGTAATAGGCCCATTTTAAAGGGGGTTGATTTAGTACAAAGCGCATGGGGGAGTCTATTACTATGCGGCCCGATTTTTTGTAGTTGTCCCAATAGAGGTCTACATTCTTTAAATAAGATAGGCTACTGCTTACATAATTTTCATTTCCTCTAAGCATATAGTAGTTGGTAAAGGTCTGTGGTGTGCTGTGGAGATAAAAGTTTCCTTTCCCAAACTTTACTTTTACAAAATTAGGGCTCGTAACGGTATGCTGTTTTTTGGATTTTAAGGGTTGGTCTTCTGAGTTATAGGTAATATACCCTAAAATGGTGGTGTTTAACGAGTCTACAGAGGTAAAATGTGCGTTGTAGGCTCCACGGGCCAGGGTGTAGGTTTTATTGGATAGGGAGGGGTTGCTAAGCCGTATTTGTAGGGTGTCCTCCTTAAGGGTATACCGTGTTTCCACTTTTAGGTTTAAGGTGTCCGATAAAAAATTCCCAAAGTTGGTGGCCGCTATAAAGCTGTCATTGCCCTGGGATACATAGTTTAGCAACTGGTTGGACTCCTGCCTGTCCAGGTCCAAAATATTGTTGATAAGCAAATAACTAGTAGTTTTGCTACTATCCCTATCGGCCAGGATATTGTACATACTTTGATTTGTGGAATATATTTTCTGTTGGGGAAACAGCTGTTTGAGCTCTTGGTACAACACATAACACCCAAAGGGTATCTTGTCCGAGGAGGTATAGGAAGGACTCCAATTAAGGGGTTTGGGACGTACAATTTCTGCAGCCATGATCCCAACGAGAACGGCTACAAATATCCCTAGGATTATTTTGGAACGCTTATCCATTGGTCTTTATGTTATAAAGGCTAGTAAAGGAATGCTGGACGGCCTTGTACCTTTCTTCGTCGATCTCTTTTTCTCCGTACCAAATATGATCATACACATAGGAAACCTCCTTAAAAAGTACCTTTACATTGGGAGGGGCTATTTCCTTTTGGTAGTCCAGATTGGTTTTTTCGTAATCCCACTCAATAAGCTGTTGTTGGGCCAGTGTTTTCAATACTTTTAGGTATTGATAGCGTATGGCCAAGCGGTAATTGTTATGGGTCAGGGCTTCGCTTACTAGGGAGTCCAGATCCAAATGGGCTATGTGCTCCTCTTCCAAATTTATACTCATGGAGGAGGTTGCTTTTTTTCTAAAAATGGCGGAGGCGTTTTCCCCGGTAAAGAATTTCACCAAGAGGTACAGGGCCGCTAGTACCATGGCAAAGTAAACTATGTACTCCATAATTTGTATGGTTCCAGGTGGAAGGTCTATTCCAAAAGCATCCTGCAGGAGATCTATAATCCACGAAATTAAGCGGGATAGTAAATTTTGCGACTCCCCATCCTTTAGGTTATAATTAAATTCTTTTCCTTGGTATTTTTCCGCTAAATTTCCCTCAAAAGAGCGCAGAGCTATTTTGGCCGTTGTGTCTACGGGCATGGCTAGGGAATCCTGTATCCCTTGTGACATACCGGAGTAGCGGGAAAAAAAACAGAATATGGTGGCGTATTGGAACTTTATCACTGGTCTTCTAATCCTATTTGATCTATTTTACTTCTGGAGTTTAGATTGTACGTTTTCTCGTGCAGTGAAAAATACAGTAATCCGTTAATAAATTGGGAAAGACATTGGGAATATACCGCTATTATGAGAAACATACAGGTTCCCAAAGTATAGATAATGGTTGGCACTATAGAGGAGCCTAGAGCAACATCATTTTGTACCACGTGAAAAGTGTAGATACCTACTAAAATTCCTGGAATTATCATTACTACCATAAAAAGTAGACCAATAAGTAATCCCAGTATAAAATTGACTCCTACAGCTGTCCAAAAGTTTTTGGTAACCAGGTTCCATCCCTCTCCAAGAGCCTCCATTACCCCTCGCTTTTCCTTCAGCATAACAAAAAAGGACACCCCCACCCATGCCATGACAAAATACTGTAGCACATATTGCGCCAACATACCCGCCAAAGGTATAAAGGTAAGCACAAGGGCCACCACCATGAGAACGATAAAAAGAAGTATCAACAATAGTATAAAGAGTACAATATTTCCCAAGTTACTTTTTACCTGTTGCCACACCTGGTCTTTGTTGAATCCCTGTCCCTTGTATTCCTCATATTTGATCATATAGGAGGTGCTTAAGCTGTAATTTAGAATGGCTACCATTAAAAAAATAAAGAAGAAAAGTACCCCACCAAGGCCAAAGTAAATGATATAGGCGTCGCTTCCACTGCCCACCCCATCCAAGAAGATGTTTTGCTCGTTGCTAATAATACCTATGACCCCCGATACCAACAAATAGCTGACAATTAAAAGTCCAATCAAAAAAATACCGTTGTAACTAATAAAGATATTGGTGAACTTTTTAAGGTTTTGTTTAAAGAAATCAAAGTAAAGGGTGATCATGTCACCAAAGTCCCTATTTACTCTAAGTTCTATATAATTGTCCTTATTTTCTCTTTGCATAAGATTGGTTTAATAATATGGGATAAACAATGTAGTAATATATGATCAAGGCCAGTGAGCTGCCAATGATAAGAAACGCCAGCCAGGAAGGCATATTGGAATATCGGGTGATAAATCCTTCGATAAAACCAGCGATTATAAAAAATGGGATAGTACTTACTACTACCTTTAATCCGGCTTTGGCCCCTTTCATAAACGACACCCTTCTGGAATAGGTTTTGGGGAATAGTATGCTATTGCCCATAATGAACCCTGCACAACCGGCAATTATTATTACCGATATTTCAATGGTGCCGTGAAGCCATATCTGTTTGTTGGCCTGATAAAAAACATCTTGAGTGTAAAAAAAGGTTATAAACGCTCCCAACATTACACCGTTACTGAACAAAATATAGGCGGTGCCAATACTGCTGATTACACCAAAGGAAAAGGCTAAAAAGGCCACTTTGATATTGTTTATGGTAATGCCCAAAAAGGATCCAATTTCGCTGCCTCCTTTGTAAATTGCTGTTGGGTCCCCCTTGGCTATATTATTTAGGGTCTCGTTAACATAGGCATCGCCAAGAATCAGCCTTACAAAGGTACTGTCGTTCAACACCGATAAGCTTCCAATGGCTGAAGCAATGGCAAAAATCAAGAACGCTATACCCAGAGTGCTATGGTATTGTTTAAAAAATAGTGGGAACTCAATTTTCCAAAAATCAATAATTCTATTTCGCTGTTCTTTTTTGTTCTTATATATTTTTTGATGTGCCTGTGAGGCCAGGGAATTTAGGTACAACAGGGTTTTGCTGTCAGGATAGTAGGTTTGGGCATAAGACAGATCATTGGTCATCTGAATATAGCCATTGGCAAGTTCATCCGGATCAATGTGGCGATTAAAGTTAATAGCCTTTTCAAATGCTATCCATTTTTCTTTATTTTGCTTCACAAAAGCTGCCTCACGCATACCGGGATAATCCTTTAAAAAATAAAAGTAGTACTAATATGTCCAATCTTCAAATCAATACCACGCAAAATGTTAACCTGGATTATAAAATTGCTGGTATT
The DNA here is from genome assembly GCA_041582955.1 of Arenibacter sp. Taxonomy (GTDB): domain Bacteria; phylum Bacteroidota; class Bacteroidia; order Flavobacteriales; family Flavobacteriaceae; genus Arenibacter. Next base: position 612 of record JBFHGV010000121.1, on the reverse strand, counting down.
GGTGAAAGAATACTGGCATTTTTAATTGATGGATTTATTTTATATCTCTATGCCATACTGGTGCAAGTAATAGGAAGTGCCTTGGGATATGTGTTTGAAGATAATTGGACTAAAATAGGCTTGGTCAGCCTTATTTTTTTACCGGCCATGTTTTATAGCTTGCTTATGCATAGCGTGTTCAATGGAAGAACGGTGGGTAAGATGCTTTTAAAATTAAGGGTGGTAAAATTGGATGGGTCTCCTGTACATTGGTCCAATTTTTTGGTTCGTTGGATGTTGAGATTGGTAGATATATGGCTGTTCTTTGGGTCCGTGGGGCTATTGACTATTTTGTTTACGGACAAAAAGCAGCGTTTGGGAGATGCTGCGGCCGGAACTGTGGTGATCAGTACCAAAAATAAGGTGCATATATCCCATACCATTTTGGAAGAGGTAGCGCAGACCCATGTCCCCATTTTTGCCAATGTCACGGTACTTACCGATAAAGATGTGAGGCTAATAAAGGAAACCTACCAAATTGCAAAAAATAGTGGGGATTATAAGACCATGAAGGCCTTGCGTGATAAGGTGGAGAGCCTTTTACAGTCACAGTCGGACTTATACGACCGGCAG
>JBFHGV010000120.1:0-7674 GCA_041582955.1 Arenibacter sp. | reverse complement strand
CTTATCCGTAATGGAAATAATGCTCTGGCCCTGTCCTTATTAACAGGAAGGGCGGTATTGCTTATTCAGAATCCGGATAAAAACGCAGTGTCATTAAAAGCTATAACCATGGTTAGGGGAACATCCTATGTTATCCCCGAAAATGTTGGCTATAATATAGTAATGGAAAAGGGTTGTCAATTATTTGCTGTGGAAAGTCCCTCTAACCCTACTGAAAATGTGCGAAAAATACCTTTGACCAATGTGGAATTGGAGGTTATAAAAAAAATATAAATAAAGAATTTATTAGTTAAGTATGGAAACAATCGCACCCTTGTGGAAAAATGATGACGAGCTATTTAAAATAGCCAAAGAAGAATTATTTGTTGCCCTAGTAGGTGATATTTTGGATACCCTAGGATACCAGCATCAATTTTTGCCTCCAAATATTAAACCCCTAAATCCCGATTTCGTGTTAATCGGGAGAGCAATGCCCGTATTGGAAGCTGATGTATTTGAGGAATCAGCGCAAAATACTAACAATCCGTTGATGAAAAAGCCCTTTGGAATCATGTTCGAAGCCTTGGACGACCTTAAAAAAAATGAGGTGTATATCTGCACGGGCTCTTCACCAAGGTATGCCCTTTGGGGAGGTTTAATGAGTACTAGGGCTATGAAGCTTAAGGCTGCCGGAGCGGTAATGGACGGCTACTCCAGGGATACTAACGAGGTACTTAATTTAAATTTTCCTACATTTTCTTTTGGTGGTTATGCTCAAGATCAGGGACCTCGAGGTAAGGTGATCGATTACCGTGTGCCTATTGAAATTAAAGGAACAAGAATTAATCCTGGCGATATTATTTATGGTGACAGAGATGGGGTGTTGATTGTTCCCAAAGAGGTAGAAATCAAAGCATTCATGGGAGCTATTGAAAAGGCTAGAGGTGAGCAATTGGTTAAAAAGGCCTTGGAAAATGGAATGAGCACGGTTGAAGCGTTTAACAAGTTTGGAATTATGTAACCTTGCCCTCACAGGGAGGGTTTGTTTATTAGAATAATAATTTATGAAAACTAAAAAATCCAATTATTTGTTGGGAATAAGCTTTGTTTCAACCATTGGAGGTTTTCTTTTTGGTTACGATACGGCAATTATCTCGGGATGCAATACTTTTTTGGAACAGCATTTTAATTTATCTGCTGCAGAGCTAGGTTGGTTGGTGTCGTCGGCATTGTTGGGAACGATTTTAGGTTGTGTAGTGGCAGGATCTATAACGGACAGATTCGGAAGAAAAAAAGCTTTGATCATAGCTGCAATTTGCTTGACTTTTTCCGCATTTGGTTCTATGTTACCCCCGCAGTTTTTGGGTGATTTGGATCAGGCCTATTGGCTCACTGCTGATGAAGATTTAGCATTTACATTTTTAATTTTGGTGCGTATTGTTGGTGGGATTGGTGTAGGTGTAACCTCTGTAGTTGCTCCCATTTATATATCAGAACTTTCTTTGCCCCAAAATAGGGGTAGAATGGTGTCCTTATATCAGTTATCCATAACCTTGGGTATACTTTTGGCATTTTTAGTGGATTGGTTGGTATTGACCAATGCCGGAAATGCAGCTGGAGTAATTTCCAACGCACCTACTGGATTTTGGGAATGGTTGTTTGTAGAAGAGCTATGGCGAGGTATGTTCGGAACGGAAATACCTATTGCTCTGCTATTCTTGATTTTACTATTTATAGTGCCGGAAACACCAAGATGGCTTATTTCAAAAGGGCGATATGATGAAGCGGAAAAAATTATGGAAAAAATCAATGGAAGAGAGTATGCACAAATTCAAATTGCAGAAATAAAAGAGGTGGTAAATGAGGAAAGTGCGGGAATCAAGGAATTATTAAAACCTTATTTAAGAGTTCCGCTTTTGATAGGAGTATTGTTGCCCATGTTTTCCCATTTAAGTGGGATAGCGGCAATCATGTATTTTGCTCCGAATATTATAAATGAATCCATACAGAGCGTGGAAAGCTCCTTTTTAGGTGCTGTATTGGTAGGCGTAGTCAATAGTGCGTTTACTTTCGTGGCAATTATGAACATTGAAAAATTTGGGCGTAGAAAGCTTTTGCTTGTTGGAGTTGTTGGTGCGTTTATTTCCCTAACCGGTGTAGCCGTTTTGTTCGCAATTGGATCCCAATATGTAATTATTCCTTTGTTGATGTACGTGGCTAGTTTTGCGTTTTCGTTCGGACCCATCGTTTGGGTGATTATTAGTGAAATTTTCCCTACGCGCATACGTGGGTTCGCAGTTTCCCTTGGTAGCTTCGCTTTAATGGTTACAGGTTTTTTTATCACCTTGACCAATCCTATTTTAATAGAAAAAATTATGCCTTCAGGCACCTTTTTTGTTTATGCGGCTTTAACCCTGCCGGCAATTTGGTTTATTTGGAAATATGTACCCGAAACAAAAGGAAAGACTTTGGAGGAAATTGAAATGTATTGGCGAGAAGACAAGAACAATAATAGAAAAATAAATTAAAGACCTGCGATTTTCTAGAAGAGGTCGCTTTAGGTTATAGTTATTAATACGCATGATTAAAGAATTTAAGACAAAGGAAAAAGGATACCATCCTTTTATTATAGAGGATGGATGGCAATTGGCAAAATTGAATTATACGGAAGAGCAGCATATAAATAATATCTCCCACTTGGATGTCCACTTGGAAACTGACGAAGTTTTTGTTGCCATTGCTGGGAAGGCAGTACTTATAGCAGCTGAAATTGTCAATAACGAACCGCAGTTTGAATTGGAACCTATGAGGATTAACCAAATCTATAATATTCCGAAAGGAGTTTGGCACAACATAGCAATGGAAGAAGGAAGTGAAGTCTTGATTGCCGAAAAATCGAATACCCATATTGCGGATTTTGAACATTTAGCTCTCAGCGATTCAAAAAGAAAGGAACTGGAAATTTTGGTCAAGGGTAAATTGGAATTGCTAATAATCTAATTATTTAGACAAGTATTAAAAATGAAAGAAATAAATCTGAAAGGGAAAAAGGTATTGGTGACCGGTGGAAGTATGGGTATAGGAGCTGAAATCTGTAAGCAATTGGCTAGCAGCGGCGCGGATGTTTTTATCAATTATTATAAGAATAAGGAAAAGGCCGAGATTCTGGCTAATGAAATAAGGGAAACCTACGGCGTGAATGTAAGTTGTGGAGGAGCGGATGTATCCAATGGGGTCGAGGTAAAAAAATTATTCCAAAAAATGGACATGGCCATGGGGTCTATTGATGTTTTGGTAAATAATGCTGGTTGTGAGACCGTAGAACATGTCTTAGATATGGAAGAAAGCGAATGGGACAGGGTCCTTAGTGTTAATTTGAAAGGTCCTTTTCTTTGTTCACAACAAGCTGCCCGGAGAATGGAAAACAACGGCGGTGGAGTAATTATCAATATATCTTCCATACATGATACCGTACCCAGAAAAGGGTTAATACACTATTGTTCGGCCAAAGCAGGACTTAAAATGTTTTCTAAATGTTTGTCTTTGGAACTAGCCGATAAAGGTATTAGGGTAGTCTCCGTTGCACCAGGGGCCATTGAAACAAATATGAACAGGGAGGAGATCAAGAAGTTTGGCAAGGACAAGTTTGAACAGTGGATTCCGCAGGGCCGTTTGGGTGAGGTATCGGACGTGGCCAATACAGTGGTTTTTATGGCCAGCGATTTGGCCAATTATATCAATGGAGCGGATATTTATATTGACGGAGCATATATGAACCATACAATACAATACGATCCCAGACCTAAAAAAGAAAACAAGTAACCCAACAATAATATGTTGAAAACAATAACATTAAAAGGCATCGCTTGGGACCATCCCAGAGGTTATGAACCTCTTAAGGCAACCTCGGCGGCATTTGCAAAAATACACCCAGAGGTGAATATAGAATGGGATATCCGTTCCCTAAAAGAGTTTGGGGACATGCCTATTGAGGATCTGATTGAAGTTTATGATCTAATAACTATTGATCACCCTTATATGGGCCAGGCCAATGCTAACAACCTGCTGTTGCCTTTAGACAAATTGATTCCGAGGCATAGCTTGGAAAAATTGAAGGCGGAGTCCGTAGGTCCCAGTTACCAAAGCTATTATTATAATGGCAATCTTTATGCTTTAGCTGTAGATGCTGCGGCCTTGATTGCGGCCTATAGGGAAGATCTAATTTTAAAATTAGGTTTAAATATTCCAAAAACTAGGGCGGAACTATTGGATTTCTATAAAATAATACCGAGCTCCTACATGGTAGCCTGGCCCTTATGTGCCACCGATCTTTGGTGCACTTTCCTAACCTTATGCGCGCAGGATGGTGGTAGGGATTTTATAAAGGATAAAATAATTGAAAATCGTTTAGGCATACAAGTTCTGGATGAACTAAAAATACATTTGGAATACCTTCATCACGATTCCATTAATTGGAATCCTATCCAGATCTTAAGCCGTATGGCGGAGGATAATGAGATAATCTATTCGCCATTTTTATTCGGCTATACCAATTATTCCAGATCGGGATATGCTAAAAACCTGGTGAAGTTTGGGAATAGCCCAACAAATCCTAACATAGAAGTTTCTACTATATTGGGCGGGGTAGGCCTTGCTATATCTGCTCATTGTGAGCATCGGGATCTGGCAGCAGCCTATGTAAATTATGTGGCAAAGGCGGAAACCCAAGAGGGGATTTATACCAAAAATGGAGGTCAACCTGGAAATCTTGAAGCATGGCAGAGTGATGCGAACAATAGGCTGTGCAACAACTTTTTTGCCAATACCATGGACACCATGAATAAAGCGTATGTGCGCCCACAACACATGGGATGGAACAAATTCCAGGAACAGGGTGCAGAACTATTGCATAACGGGCTTGTCAAAGACATTCCTTCGGACACCATTATGAAAAAATTAAATCAGTTATACCAATCTATTTGAAATGGATAGTAAGTACAAAAATATAAACCTAAGTATAGAAAACAAGGTTGCGATACTAAAGTTTAATAGACCAGAGCAGCTAAATGCCATGAACAGGCAAATGATGGATGAAATTATTGATGGTATTGTAACTATCAATAATAACGAGTATGTTAAAGTAGCTGTAATCACTGGGTCAGGACGTGCTTTCATGGCCGGTGCGGACATTAAGGAGTATGGAAGTCAAACTGAAGAGCAGTTTAGATCGTTTCAAGAAAGGGGCATAGCCTTGTATGAGGCCATTGAAAATGCTCCCAAGCCCTGGATAGCGGCAGTGAACGGATTTGCATTGGGGGGCGGTTTTGAAATTGCACTCTCCTGTGATTTGATTTTAGCAAGTGACAGTGCCAAGATGGGACTGCCAGAAGTATTTTTAAGTTTGATTCCCGGGGGAGGTGGTACCCAGCGCCTTATTCAAAAGATAGGTGTAAACCGGGTTAGGGAAATGTTGTATTTGGGAGCGCAATATTCATCCGAACAGCTCCACACATGGGGAATCGTAAACCAGATTGTTGCTGAAGGGGAATTTGATGTAGCGGTAATGCAATATGCGGAAAAACTTAGCCGTAGATCACCTAGTGCCATCAAACAATTGAAAAGGTTGGTTCAATTAAGTCTAACATCCTTGTCTTTTGATCAGAAAATAGAGGAGGAAGCAAAGGCTGTAACCGAACTTTTTTACGGACTTGAGGCAAAAAAGGCCATACAAGACTTTATTCAAAAAATATGAAAGCTGCACTTTTAATTTTATTTATAGGAAGTTATACGGAATATCCGATACCTGGTTTTGGAGGTATAGGCCATGGAGTATATACAGTTCAATTGAATACCGAAACCGGTGAGTTGAGAACTTTATATACCATGATGGCACGTAACCCCAGTTATTTGGTGGTTAGTGATGACCATCAGTTTTTGTACTGCGTTAACGAATTAGACGAAAGCGAAACCCCTAAAGTAGGGGCTTATAAAATCAATGCTGATTATTCGTTGCAATTTTTGAACGAACAACCCATAGCCGGGGGGTATCCATGCCATATCAAAACCTTTGGCAATAATGTATTGGTGGCCTGCTATGCTACAGGGAATATTCATCAGTTTCCAGTTGACGCCTCAGGGAAATTAGTCCCCGCGGTACAACAATATAGCCATGTCGGAAGTAGCATTAATAGTGAGCGTCAAGAAGCGCCTCATGCACACCAGATTGCCGTACATCCCAATGGCAGGGATGTTTATGTATGTGACCTAGGAATAGATATAATTAAAGCCTACCATTTTAAAGGAAAGAATTTGGTGCCTAATGATATTAAGGATTGTAAAATTTCAAAAGGAAGTGGCCCACGTCATATGGTTTTTGATGCCGCCGGAAATTTGGGATATGTAAACAATGAGTTGACAGGTACCGTTTCCGTTTTGAAACGTAAAGAAGGCTCTTTTGATGAAGAAGAAATCTATTCGGCCTTGCCCAATGATTTTACGGGGGTGCCAAGTGGATCGGCCATACGTATCCACCCTAATGGTCAATTCCTATACGTTGCCAATAGAAAATTGGAGGCAATAAGCATTTTCAGAATAGTTAAGGACAAACTTGAGCCAATTGAATGTCAGTATACCAAGGGTGAGGAATTACGGGAATTTAACATTACCCCGGATGGCAATTGGTTAATTGCTTGCCATCAGAACTCCCATGACACAGTGGTATACCAAATAAAAAGTGACGGAAGATTACAGGAACGTTATCGCACTAAGGAAATATTGTCCCCGAGCTGCGTTGTTTTTAATAATTAAGATAAACTAAACCGATTTAGCAAAACATAAATAAAAAAGTTATAAAATATTTATATCCTAATATATACACATAATGAGCAATAACAGTAATGAAAATGTAGGTCCTTTGAAAGGATTGGTCGTGGCCGATTTTACACAATTGGCCCAAGGACCTTGGGCAACGCAGATGTTGGGAGATATGGGGGCGGATATCATTAAGATAGAACCGGAAAAAGGAGATTGGATGCGACATTATGCATATGGGAACCTTTACCCCAACGGTGAAAGCATTTCATTTGTTAGTTTCAATAGAAATAAACGCAGTATAGCATTAAACTTAAAAGACCCAGAAGGAGTAAAAATTGCCAAGTCAATTATAGCTAAGGCTGATATTCTTGTTGAGAATTTTCGTCCCGGAGTTATGGACAGGTTGGGTCTTGGGTATGAGGAAATAAAAAAAACAAACCCCAAATTGGTGTATTGTTCAAGTTCTGGCTATGGATCTTCGGGGCCATATTTACATAGGGCAGGCCAAGATTTGTTGGCACAATCCATAGGTGGCGGTTCGGCTCTAAATGGGAAAAAGGGAGATATGCCAGTGGTTACGGCTGTTGGACAAGCCGATTTATTAACCAGTTTATTTATAAATCAGGCAATAATGGCTGCCCTTTACTCCAGGTCAAAAACGGGAAAAGGCCAAAAGATCGAGGCGAACTTGCTGAACTCTGTGGTAGGCTTCCATATACAGGAAATTACGGCATACCTGCACAAAGGAGCAAACCCGGAACGCAGTGAAAGTGGTATCCCCAATCCCTGGTTGGGAGCACCATATGGGCTCTACAATACCAGTGATGGATATATCGCCATCGGTATGAACTCCGTACAAAAATTGGCTCAGGTCATTGGCTT
>JBFHGV010000119.1:0-7675 GCA_041582955.1 Arenibacter sp. | reverse complement strand
GAGCGGCCGGTGGGGGAGGTGTCAACGATTTTGACTACTCGGTATGGGGGCCAAAATTTGATGGGCGGTTAATTAAGCAATTTGATTCGCCTATTGATCCGGAAACAGGGGAACGTATTCCAACTCCATGGATTTCCCGGGGAGAAGATAACCTGAAAAATTTTATGGAAGTAGGTATGGTGACCTCTAACAATATTAGTGTTCAATCCAATTCCGATAAAGGTAGTTTTGTGATTTCCAATTCCTATAAGTATGCAAAAGCATCCACACCTGGACAGCGCTTGGATATCAATACCTTTAGGTTAAGGGGGAATTTAATTCTTTCGGATGCCATAAATATTGATGGATCGCTCCAATATAACTACCAATACTCTGATAATAGGATTAGGGGTACATATGGGCCCACTTCGCCCATTTATCTTTTGAGTATCTGGGGTGGCGCTAATTTTGATGTCCGCAATTTTGATGGGGATAATATTTGGTTGCCTGGAAAAGAGGGTATAAAACAAAACTTCGTGGAGAATTGGAGGTACAATAACCCATACATTTTGTCTCATTATTGGAAGAAACCCTGGACAAAAAATGATATTCTTACCTATCTCAAAGCCAATTTTAAACTTTCGGATAAATTTAGTGGATCCTTCAGGTCAACCCTAAACTCTTATTCCTTAACCAATAACGAGGAAATATCCATGGATATTTATAACTATGACATTCCAGATAGAGGAGGTAGGTTTAGATATAATGCGACACGCTATTTTGAAAATAACACCGACTTTTTACTTTCCTATAAGGATAGCTTTTTTGATGATGAGGTACAATTAAATGGAACCTTGGGGGCTAACCAGCGCTATCTGCGCATAGAAAATGAAAGCGCAAGTACTACACAACTGATAATACCTGAAGTTTTTACTTTGGATAATTCTGTAGACCAAGTAACCCCTACAAGTAGTAAGGAGTACAAAGGGGTTTATAGTGCCTATACCTCTTTGGATTTTTCCTATAATAACCAGTTGTTTTTTGGGATGACAGGCAGGGTTGACAAATCCTCTACCCTACCAGAGGCCAATGACACCTTTTTCTATCCCTCGGTTTATGTAAGTGCTGTATTAAGTGATATGATAAATTTTCCAGAGCCCATTAGTTACCTTAAAATTAGGTCGGCCTATGCTCAGGTCGGGGGGGACTTAGGTATCTATGATGCCACTAACTCCTATGGTACAGGCAGGTATAGGGACTTGCCCACCGCCAGTTTCCCAGGTACTTTAGAAAACCCAAATCTTAAGCCTTCCTTTACCAATTCATTTGAATACGGCTTTGAAACAAAGTTGTTCGGAAGTCGCTTTGGGATAGATTTTTCTTATTATGAAAATGAGTTTGGGCCGCAAATTTTTACACAGCCTTTCTCCTCGGCATCAGGTTACGATGGAATTAGGTTAAACGGTAGGACCACGGAACGAAGGGGAATGGATTTCAGTATCAATGCCATTCCCTTTAGGACAGATAATTTTAATTGGTCCATGATTGTCAATTTTGATAAATCCAAAGAATATCTAACCTCTTTGCCTCCACTGCCAGACGGGACGCCACAGGAGAATGAGGGGAGAACTAAAGTAGGAGCTCTAATTGGGGATTACTGGTATTCTGAATGGGAAAGGGCGCCGGATGGGCAGCTGATCATTCAATCTAGCGGACTTCCCAAGATAACGGACTTCCCAGTGAACCAGGGTAATACCCAGCCCGATTTTACCGCAAGTGTGAACAATTCTCTTACCTATAAAAACTTGTCCTTGAATTTTTTAATAGATGGACGTTTTGGTGGTGTCACATATGACCGATATGAAAGGGACTTATGGAGGGCTGGAGGCCATCCGGATGCCATACACCCTGAAAGGGAATTGTCCAATATAGCTTATGTAAACGGTACCGATGCCAGGACCATGCAAATTCCAGGTCTTGCCGTTGTATCCGGGGAAGCAACCTATGATCCGGATGGAAATATATTGACCGATACCAGGGTTTTTGAGCCCAGTGCCTACAAGGTGGATTATCAAACCTGGGCAGGTGGATATAAGGCAGCATGGCAAAACGTGTTAATAGAAAAGACCTTTGCAAAATTAAGGGAGGTATCCTTGACCTATGTATTGCCGTCTAGCCTATTGGATAAAACATTTATGAATTCGGCATCCATTTCCCTAATAGGTAGAAACCTATTGTATTGGACCAAAGATGACACTTTTGGTGACTTGGACACCTATACCGTGAGTACTGGTGATACTAATTTGCAATTGCCTTCTCAAAGATCCTATGGATTTAACATCAACTTTCAATTTTAAAACTACCAGAGATGAAAAATATATTCATGAAAACCATACTATTGCTCTTACTGGCACTGACCCCAATAAGCTGTTTAAAGTATGATGATTTGCGGGAAAACCCTAATCAGCCAAACTCGGTTCCTCCCAGTTTAATATTTACACAGTTGACCCCAGGGGTTGAATCTTCCTTTAGAGATACATACGTTAGAATGCAATATCATTTGTGGATAGCAACCGATAATGTTAACTCACCAAATTTTAATAGTGGTTTCGGAGGCTCTTTCTCTTATGGGGATTTAAGGAATATTGATAAAATGATTGAAGAAGCTGTTGTTGTTGGGGCAGGGGAATATGCCATATTGGGGAAATTCTTAAGGGCTTTTACATTTGTTGAAATGACTAGAAGAATGGGGGATATTCCTTTTAGTGAAGCGGTGCAAGGGGTGGAAAACCCTACACCAAAGTACGATTCCCAGAAATCCATTTATATACAATGTCTCAATTGGTTGGATGAAGCCAATGAGGAGTTGGGAGATTTTATTGAAGGTAATCCAGGTGTGATTTTGGAGGGAGACCTCTTTTACAATGGCGATTTAAAGCAATGGCAGAAATTGATCAATGCTTATACCATAAGAATTTTGATTTCATTGAGCAAGAAGGAGAACGATACGGATGTTGACGTAAAAGGTCGCTTTGCCAACATTGTAAACAATCCGGACAAATATCCGTTGCTTACCGGACTGTCTGATAATGCCCAATTGGAATACTCCAATGCCGACGGTTTTAGACAGACCTATAACCCAGATCAAGCTGTGTATAGGGATGCTGTTGTATATGCCAGTACCTATATAGATATGCTAAAGGCATTTGAAGATCCAAGATTGATGCAGGTGGCGGACCCTACCAAGGATGCACTGGATGCCAATCCCGATGAGGCAGTGGTTAGGGCCGATTTTAATTCTTATGCCGGCGCCGATATTTCTGCCAACGGTACTGAGAATTCTTCCAAAAAATTGGATGGGGATTTCTCCTTTCCGCATTTTGATAAATATTGGAATTATGTAGGGCAACCAGGAATATTCATAAGCTATTGGGAACAGGAACTGCATCTGGCGGAAGCGGCAAACAGAGGGTGGATAAATACGGACCCCAAATTATACTATGACAGAGGTGTTACGGCCTCTATGGAATTCTATGGCGTAGATCCTGTTAAAATATTGGATTATATAACTAATAAACGACCCTATTTAACCGGGGAAGCTGGGTTGATCAGAATTTTGGAGCAAAAATACTTGGCCTTTGCCGAAAACTCCAATCAGGAGTCCTTTTTTACCACTAGAAGGACCGGAGTTCCCACCTATATTTTTTCAGAAGAAAATAGTATAACCAAGTACCCTGTACGATGGACCTATCCTTCTTCGGAAGATTCAGATAATAAGGAAAACTACAGAGCGGCCCTAAGGGCACAATTTGGTGCCGAAGTAGATGATAGGGATCAGGTAATATGGTTGCTCAAGGACTAAAAACGGTAAAAAATTTACAAGGATGAAAAAGATATATAGATCAATTAGTTTAAGAATTATTGTCCTTTGTTTTCTGGGGACAGCCCTCACATTTTTACAAGGGTGTACCGTAGACCGTGGCGATGGTTGGGCGGATGAGAGATATTTGGAGGATTTTGAATTTTATGTATACCACCTAAATCCTTTGACAGGGGAAGAATACACCCAAGAGGAATTGGCAGAACTAACGTATGATCCCTTACTTAAGGAGTCCTATTCGGAGGGGCAGCCTATAGATTTGTCCATAGTGACTTCCAAAATGCCTTTAGAAATAAAAGTGCTTTCGGGTAAGGACCTATCCGTATTGGAAACCTTGACCACATTTGAGCCCTATGGCGAAAAATTTAAGTCCACTAGTTTTGTGGCCAGTTTGCAAGAACTGGGTCTATTGGAAATAGGCGACAAGATGACCTTGAAATTTGATATTTTATATGTGGATGGCGCCATAGGAGCCGTTAATTTTGAAGTGAAAAAAGTGAAATTCTTTGACCCCAATGCGGTCGTGGATACTTTTGTTTACTTAAGGAAAAGTACAGGTGAAACTACGCCTTTGGTTATTGATGAAAAGGTTACTTCCCGTATTAAGGACCCTGCATTTGGTGCCATTGTAGAGTTTGATGGTGTTGACGATCAAGTGGAGATTTTGGATGTTTCCGAACTAGGGTTTAGACATGAGAGTGATTATTCCATAGGGTTTTGGGTAAATACAACCTCTACCGATAGTGATCCGGTAATGATAGGTGATCAAGACTGGGGAAGTTCTTCCAATCCTGGGTTGACCATTGCCTTTAGGGGGAACAATTGGAGGGTAGCCATCTCTGATGGAACCACTAAGGCAGATACCAATTATGACGGTGCATTTAACGATGGCGATTGGCATCATATAATGACCACATTTGATAGGGACGGGAACATGACCCTCTATCAGGATGGTGTATCGGTGACATCCGTGAGCATGGCGGGTATCGGTGATACAAGTAGTGGCAATCCACTTCGTGTAGGTCAGGATGGAACTGGAGCCTATGGACAGTTCTTTCAAGGAAAAATTGGAGAAATTTTTATCTATGACTATGTCTTGTCCCCGCAACAGGTAACAGCTGTTTCTGCTGTAAAAACGGGGGCTCAATTGCGCAAACAGGATGGGGCGGTACAGAATATTGTGGTTAGCCCAGCAGAAGGTGTCAATGCGAGTAGCGAGGACGGCAAGTATGTCTTTTCCTTTGATGGAGAGGATGACTATGCCACCTTAGAGGACAGTGAGCTTACATTTAGGTATACCGAAGATTTTTCGGTGGCTACTTGGGTTAAGACTTCGGCCAGCAATAGCGACCCTTCCATAATAGGGGATAAGGATTGGGGAAGTGGAGGCAATAAGGGGTTCGTTTTTGCTTATTTAGGCGGTTCCTGGAAGTTGAATGCAGGGGATGGAAATGGAAACAGGGTAGATGTGGACGGTGCTCCCATCGCCGATGATGAATGGCATTTATTGGCTGTGACCTTTGATAGGGATGGCAATGCCACTGTTTATCAGGATGGGGAAGAGGTAGGAAGCGCCAATATGTCCGCCCTAGGGGATATGAACAGTAATCTCCCTATCCGTCTTGCCCAAGATGGTACCGGTAGCTATGGCAACTGGTTCCAAGGGAGGGTGGCCAATAGCATGGTTTTCGATTACGTACTTACCCCGGAAGAGGTGAATGAGTTGTACAACGAATAAAAGTTGAGTTTTTTTAGTTAGTTGTTTTTTTTTGACAAAGCCCGGTTTTTTAGAGTTGGACCGGGCTTACTTAATTTAAATTTATGTTTACTATTTATAAAGATTTACAGCGCAAAGCTAGTTTAGTTTTAACAATTGGTTTTGGTATTTACTTATTGGCCTCTTGTGCTTCAGGGGAAAAAATTTCAGAAGGCAATGGGGCAATAGGTGGGAAGGAACCAAAGGTGTTGATTATTGGTATCGATGGCTGTAGGCCAGATGGTATTACCGCAGCTGCCACTCCAAATTTGGACGCACTAATGGCGAACGGAACCTATTCCTTGGATGCAAGAAACACAGGTATAACCGTAAGCGGTCCAAGTTGGTCTTCCATGCTTACAGGGGTATGGGAAGATAAACACGGGGTCACGGACAATTCCTTTTCTGGAAGCAATTATTCCCAATACCCCCACTTTTTTAAGCGGATAGAGGAGGCGGATCCCAGTTATCGTACGGTTTCTGTTAGTCAATGGCATCCTATAAACCAGCATATGGGCTCTCCCATAGACAAGACTATAAATTCAGAGGATTCCAGTGAGGATACCGCTAATAGGGCGGCAGAAGAGCTTAAACAAGAGGATTTAACAGCTTTGTTTGTTCATTTTGACGATGTTGATCACGCAGGGCATGGAACAGGATATGGTCCTGAAAACCCCAAGTATTTGGAGGCTATAGAAACGGTTGATCAGGCCATAGGAACAATACTCAAAGCTCTAAAAGAACGTGGAAATTATGAAAATGAGGACTGGGTTGTCTTGCTAAGTACGGATCATGGTGGTATAGGTAAAGGTCATGGAGGGGATACTGATGAGGAACGAACCATATTCTTAATTGTAAGTGGGGATAAGGTGCCTAAAAAGGTAATCTCCAAAACAACGAAAGAGGTTGTCCTTCCTGCTGTACAAAATTGCCTTGGGAGCAGTGATGAACTGTTTTTTGATACCAATTCCACCGTGGAGGTCCCTAATAGTGTGGAACATAATTTTGGTGCCTCCCAAGATTTTTCAATTGAGTGCAGGATACGAGCAGCACGCCCCAGTGATGTAGCTATCGTAGCTAAAAAAAATTGGGATAGTGGACTCATGTCAGGCTACGTATTTTCCTTTAACCCCAGTAACAAAAAGTTTAAGGTTAATGTGGGTGATGGAATCACAAGGGTAGATGTAGAGGCCGGTGCCTTACAGGACAATGAATGGCACACCCTCAGCGCTACCTTTGATCGCGATGGCTTGCTTAAGGTCTATATTGACGGGGTGTTGAAAAATAGTGCGGACATATCGGCTATTGGAGATATAGACAACGACTTACCATTCACTATTGGTGCCGATGGCAACGCTCAATACGGCTATCAAGGATATATAGCCGAAGTACGGGTTTTTAATACTCTGTTGAGTGCCGAAGATATAAAGTCCTGGAACTGTAAGCGGCTTGATCCTTTACACCCCAAGTACGCATTTGTAAAAGGATATTGGAAATTGACCGAAGGACATGGTCATGATATTCAGGATGCCGGTCCGTCTAAAGCCAATGGAAGGTTGTCCGGGGGGATTTGGAAGGATGCCACCGAAGCTTCAATTGAAACCGTAAACTATTATGACAACACCCCAAGAACGGTAGACCTCTCTGTAACCGCCTTAAACCATTTATGTATTCCTATTGATAACAACTGGGGACTTGAAGGGAAGTCCCTTTTGAAATCGGCTTGTGATGACCAGTAATTTTAATAACAATAATTTTCATATATGTAAAAGTTTTGTACTTTAGTGCAAATTTGAAAGACAACATAATAATATTTTAGAACATGACTATTAACGATAGAGATTATCCAAAACAGAAGCAAACGATTATAGGAATTTGTATGGATGGGACCTCTTATCCTTATTATGAAGGAGCTAAGGAGGTGATGCCCAATTTGCAACGATTTATAAAGGAGGGTTCCATGGGAATGGTAAAAAGTGTGATCCCTTCCTTTACCAATCCCAATAATATGGCCATTGTTACTGGCGTAACCCCTAAAGTGAACGGAATTTGTGGGAATT
>JBFHGV010000118.1:0-7684 GCA_041582955.1 Arenibacter sp. | reverse complement strand
GGTTAAAATTAAAACAACATAAAATGGCTAAAATTACCGCCGCTGAGGTAAACAAATTAAGAAAAACAACTGGTGCTGGCATGATGGATTGCAAGAATGCATTGGTTGAAGCTGAAGGAAATCTTGAAAAAGCAATTGAAATCCTACGTAAAAAAGGACAAAAAGTTGCTGCTAAAAGAGCCGACAGGGAATCTTCTGAAGGAGCTGCCATCGCAAAAGTAAGTGCAGACAACTCTACAGGAGTTATTATCTCTTTGAACTGTGAAACCGATTTCGTTGCCAAAAACGATTCTTTTGTTTCCTTGGCCAACGAATTGGCCGATCTTGCTCTTCAATTTGACACCAAGGAGGATTTCTTGCAAGCTGATTTTAACGGAATTTCCGTTCAGGACAAACTTACTGAGCAAACAGGAGTAATTGGTGAGAAAATTGAAATTGGTGGATTTAGCAAACTTTCAGCTCCCTTCGTTGGATCATACATCCACGCTGGAAACAAAATTGCTACATTGGTAGGACTTTCTGCTGCTGTTGAGGGCGCAGAAACTGCCGCAAAAGATGTTGCAATGCAGGCTGCCGCAATGAACCCAGTTGCCTTGAACGAGGAAGGTGTAGACCAATCCATCATTGACAAGGAAATTGAAATTGCCAAAGACCAGTTGCGTCAGGAAGGAAAACCAGAAGCAATGTTGGATAATATCACCAAAGGAAAAATAAAACGTTTCTACAAAGACAACACTTTGGTAAACCAAGATTTTATCAAAGACAGCAAACAAAGTGTAGCACAATACGTTAAATCTGTAGATTCCAGTTTGGAAGTTACCGGATTTAAAAGAGTTGCTTTGGGATAACACCACAGTAATTCTCTAATAACAGAAACCCGCCACTACATTAGTAATGGCGGGTTTTTTAATTTAGTAAAATCGTCCCTTAAAAAAATACGGCTCAAGTACAATTTCTGGGTATTTGGATATTTACGCATATAGTGGCGTTAATCTAAACAGGAAGAATTCTTTATCTCTAAGGCCTCTGAACTGGGATTATGATTAATTGTTGTGTATTTGCATTGTTGTTTTCATTTTTTTGAAAAAAAAGGAGTTTGACTCACGTAAAAATTATCCTTTCATTTTAGGTACGTTATGTTTATTGTTTTTTTTGATTCGTATTGAAACCGACCCAGGAGGTTCACCAACACATTTTTCTTTCATTTTACTCCAGTGATTTCTATTGTTTTTCAACGGTCATCGTGAATCTCCGATTTCATTATTTGTTCAAAGAAACCGTCATTGACGGTTCATGAATACTTTATTCTACAATAGAAAAGCAATGAATAAAAGAAAAGACACTTCCACCTATAGCAGGATAATTATACAGATAACATAACACCTCTCCATAGAGCGAAATCAAAAAAAAGCACCATCCAAATGGACAGTGCATTAATATTTTGACACTCAACATTGCAATAGCTATTCTACAGCTTAGTTTTTTAACCAAGCCTCACGAAGCTCTAGTTGCTGTTCAGATGCCGCTGGAATGGGCACAAGTTTTGTTACCTTAAGGGTAGGATTACCCACCTTGCCCTCTAACTGTATTTCCTCTCCATCCCTTTCTACCAGCATTTTAATCTCCCTATCAGCCAGCCACCCAAAGCTAAGTCCAATAATAGACCTGATACTCTCCAAGCTAATAGCCGTACCATCTATACGCTTAATAACATCGCCACCTTTGGCTCCCAAGTCGTTAAAAAAAGAATTTAAGGCAATTCCCTTTCTAATAAATATATCCTTGTCATTGGTGGGGTCAACATCTATAAAGGGAATTTCTCCATTAAAGAAATAACCGCAAGACTCCTCTTCTTCCGTTGGTCTTAGTCCTACTTTTTCCCAACAGGACACATAGTCTATTGGCTTATCCCCAATTACATGAATATCAAAAAAATCCCTAAGCCCAGGAAAAGTCATTTCCACGATCTCATCAATCAGCTTAACATCTTCAAATGGTTTAGAATCTCCGTATTTAGCGGAAAGCTCCTTCATTAGCCACAGCACTCCCTTTTCTCCATTGCTCCATTCCCTAAGTTTTATATCCAATACCATATTGATAAGCGCGCCTTTCTCATAAACATTGGCATAGTTATCCTTATAGGGCTCTTCCAATATATTCTTGCTCATCACCGTAAAGGACATTTCATCATCATAAGCTTTAGAATTGGCAACTTTCTCCATTATCCGCTGATAGAATTCCTCTTCATCTATAAGCCCTTGTTGAATCTGAAAGAGATTCGCAAAATACTCTGTTGTTCCCTCGTACATCCACAAATGTCTGGACATTTTAGGATTGTTGAAATCAAAATATTGAATCTCTTCGGAATGCACGGTCAGCGGAGTCACAATATGAAAAAATTCATGCGACACAATATCTACCATAGCCTGTTCCAACCTCTCCTTGGGCATCTGTTCTGGCATTACCACTACCGTAGAGGTATGGTGTTCCAAGGCCCCAAATCCGGAAGCATCATTATCCTCCAAAGTGGAAAGATACAGCAGTATGGTATAATGTTTTGTACTGTTGATAGGACCCAAAAAAGCCTTCTGAGCCCGCATCATTTTCTCCATGCTCCCCTTTAAACTGGTAGCCGTATAATGTCCATTTGGAGAATATACACTTAAGGTTACTTTAATATCGTTTACCTGAAAATTCTCGGTACTGGGCCTAGCATACAAAATTGGATTATCTATGACCTCAAAATATCTACTCGCCACAAAGACATCGGTCTGGGGCGATTTAACATCCTGAATCCCCCTTTGCAAGGAGGTAGAGGGCTCCAAACTATCCGGAGCCGTAATTTGCAAGGTATAGGGCCGTTCCTGCAAACCCTCAAAATAACCAACAAAACCGTGAAGGTTTAGCATAAAATTGCTTCCTTTTAGAATATTGGTGCCGGCCGGGGAAAATACCTTGTCAGCAACATCATTTTCCGTATCATAGGTATCATTGACCCAATAACTAACCTTGTCCAATTCCTTAGCATTCCCTATCCTCCAGGTATTATCGTCCAATTTTTCAAAAGGCAACTCCGCCCCTTTATAATCAATAGCCTTAAAACCTTCAATATACTTCCCATAATTATCGGAACTATAGGTGCCGGGTACCGTCTTGGGAATAAAGAATGAAATATCAGAATGGGCAAAAGCCCCCGGATCCACAACCACTTGTACCCTATCATCCACCACCTGCACCAAATCCAATTTGGCCACTACCGCAGCCTGTTCTGCCTTTACAACCGACTTAGAGGTTCCACAACCGTGCAACAACAAAATGGCTGCCCCAAAAAGCAAAATCTTCTTCAATACACTAAAACTGTTTGTCATTATTAATTCATTTTTATTTTTAAAACATAAGCGGACACAAGACATAAAACAGCTACAATCCATACTCCTCGATTATATTAGCCATTTGAAAATAAGCCATATGCCCGTAAACCAGTACAAGATCATAAAATAAAATTAAGCATCCATAACCATTATGAAATAATTAAGGATACATGAATCGCTCAATCCAAAGTGCTTCATAAATATTTTTGATTATTTTTGCTGGGAATTAATCAATCTCAACATGCAATACAAAAGAATACTTTTAAAACTCAGTGGCGAAGCCTTGATGGGAGAAAAACAGTACGGAATAGATCCCAAACGACTTTCGGAATACGCAGAGGAAATCAAGGAAGTAGTGGACAAGGGTATAGAAGTAGCTATTGTAATTGGAGGTGGCAACATTTTCAGGGGCTTGGCAGGTGCAAGCAATGGAATGGACAGGGTACAGGCAGACCACATGGGTATGTTGGCAACCGTGATTAACGGACTGGCCTTACAGAGCGCATTGGAGTTACAGGGAGTGCAGACTCGATTGCAATCGGCCATAAAAATAAACGAAGTGGCTGAGCCTTTTATTAGACGCAGGGCGATGCGACATTTAGAAAAGGGAAGAGTGGTCATCTTTGGGGGAGGAACAGGAAACCCCTATTTCACCACAGACTCCGCTGCCGTATTGCGTGCCATAGAGATTGAAGCCGATGTAATCCTCAAAGGCACCAGGGTAGATGGCATTTACACTTCCGACCCGGAAAAGGATAAAACGGCCACCAAGTTTGACTCTATTTCCTTTAAAGATGTACTCAATAAAGGATTAAAAGTGATGGATACTACCGCCTTTACTTTAAGTCAGGAAAACGAATTGCCCATTGTTGTTTTCGATATGAACAAGAAAGGAAACCTAATGAAATTGCTTTCCGGGGAGAATATTGGAACCGTAGTAAATTTATAATTTGGCACTATTTGTGATTGATCAATCTAAAAAATTAGCATATGGACGATGAAATTAAATTTATACTGGACACTACCAAAGAAGGAATGGATAGCGCCATAAACCACTTGGAAAAAATGTTGGTTAAAATTAGGGCCGGAAAAGCCAGCCCTGTTATGCTCTCCAGTGTTATGGTGGAATATTACGGTTCGCCAACGCCTCTAGCCCAGGTAGCGAATGTAAATACCCCGGATGCAAGGACCATATCCGTGCAACCTTGGGAAAAGAATATGCTCCATGAAATAGAAAAAGCGATAATGAATGCCAACTTGGGTTTTAACCCTATGAACAATGGCGATTTTGTAATTATTAACGTCCCCCCATTAACAGAAGAACGCAGAAGAGATTTGGCAAAACAGGCCAAAGCCGAGGCCGAAGACGCTAAGATAGGCGTACGAAACGCCAGACAGGAAGCCAACAAGGAAATCCGCGGTCTGGATGTATCCGAGGACCTTCAAAAGAATGCAGAGGCAGACGTACAGGCCTTGACCGACAAATACATTAAAAAAATAGACGCCATATTTGACGTTAAGGAAGCCGAGATCATGAAAGTCTAACGGCAATCCCAAAAAAGTAAGAAGGAGCGACCAATGTGGTCGCTCTTTCTATTTAACCCAAACCACAAGAAGGTATTATTTAAAGCTAGCTTCCTAGGAACAATAACAATCATTCTATACCTTTGCGCTCGAATAAATTTTAGATCCAACAGACCCAAAATCATTACGATAGGTCATTGGAACGAACAGATCGGGTGCCAAAAATGGCATTTTAAATAAGAGGTTTCAATAAATGGTTGCAAAACTTACGCAAGGTTTTTGGGCAAAAATAGCCCGGATAATACTTAGGAACAGAATTCTAATTCTATTAATTTTAGCAATCACGACCTTTTTTATGTCCATGCAATGGGACAATATGAGGTTTTCCAATTCCCAGGCCAACCTTCTACCGGACCATCATCCGGTGAACATAGAATACCAAGCATTTTTGGAGCAATTTGGGGAAGAGGGAAATGTAATTGTCATGGCCGTTAAGGACAGTAACCTTTACACCCCTGAAAAGTTTAATCGCTGGAACAAGCTCAGTAAACAATTGGGAGCCTTTCCCGAAGTAGATTTTGTTTTATCAACAGATAATCTACAAGAACTTGTAAAGGACACCATAAAGCAGGAATTTGTAATGCAGCCTTTTCTAAAAAAGGCCCCTGAAACCAAAAAGGAAGTGGACAGCGCAACCCACCACCTCTTTAACAACCTACCTTTCTACGACAATCTAATCTACAATAAAAAGTCGCATACCATACGCAGTGTTATATACCTAGACAAGGACATTGTAAATACCTCTGTTAGGAAAGACTTTATATTGGAGGATTTATCCACCTTGGTAGCAAATTTTGAAAAGGAAACCGGTCTGGATGTTAGAATTTCAGGAATGCCCTACATCAGAACCATGAATTCCCAGAATATTATTGATGAAATTGGGAAATTTATTCTTGCGGCCCTTGGGGTTACCTCCCTAATTTTCTTTTTCTTCTTTAGAAGTTTCAGGGCTACCATAATATCTATGTTCGTAGTAATTATTGGGGTGATGTGGGCGTTTGGTATCCTGGGCTTGCTACAATATGAGATTACCGTTTTAACCGCCTTGATCCCTCCTTTAATCATTGTTATTGGGATACCCAATTGCATATTCCTGATCAACAAATACCAACAAGAGGTAAAAAAACACGGTAACCAGGCGCTATCCCTACAAAGGGTAATCTCCAAAATTGGGAATGCCACACTTATGACCAATGTTACAACGGCATCGGGATTTGCCACCTTTATCATAACAGACAGTAAGCTGTTAAAGGAATTTGGCATTGTAGCGTCCATAAATATCATCGGGATTTTTGTGCTATCCCTGTTGATTATCCCCATAATTTACAGCTTTATGTCGCTCCCCAAGGACAAGCATTTAAAACACCTTAACACCAAGTGGATTGAGACCTTTGTTAGTTGGATGGAGAGAATAGTCAGAGAAAGAAGAATATCGGTCTATATTGTATCTATAATGCTTTTGGTAGCCAGTATCATAGGAATTTATCAGATAGATATTTCAGGCAGCCCTATAGAGGACATGCCAAAAAAGGCCGACTTTTTTAAAGATATACGTTTTTTTGAAGAAGAGTTTGACGGTATTATGCCCGTAGAAATTGTGGTGGACACCAAAAGACCCAAGGGGGTATTAAAGCCCTCCACCTTAAAGAAAATGGACGAATTGGGAACGGTCATCAATGATATCCCCGAACTTTCAAGACCGGTATCCGTAGTGGACTTGGTTAAGTATTCCAAGCAGGCCTTTTACAGCGGCATTCCCAAATATTACCAATTACCAACCTCTCAGGAAAACACATTTATTATGGATGTTGCCCGTAAATCGGCGGACAACGGCAATATGTTGAGCAGTTTTGTGGACAGCACCGGACAGGTAGCCCGGATAACCACCTATATGAAGGATGTTAAAACATCCAGAATGGAAAATATAGAACTGAAATTAGAAGAGCATATAGCCAAAATTTTTCCAGCAGACCGCTATGAAGTTTCCATGACAGGCAGCGCCCTACTATTTTTAAAGGGCACTAAATACCTGGTTAAAAACCTAATTTTATCGCTTGCCTTGGCCATAGGGCTTATTGCCTTGTTTATGGCCTATCTGTTCCGCTCTTTTAGAATGATCATTATCTCCCTGATCCCCAATTTATTGCCCCTAGTGATTACAGCGGGTGTTATGGGCTTTGTAGGCGTTCCAATAAAACCCTCCACTATCCTTGTTTTCAGTATTGCCTTTGGCATATCGGTAGATGACACCATTCACTTCTTGGCCAAATACAGGCAGGAACTGACCGTAAACCAGTGGAAGATCAAAAAATCAGTCTATGCCGCATTGCGTGAAACAGGGGTTAGCATGTTCTACACCTCCATTGTTTTATTCTTTGGCTTTTCGGTTTTCGTGATATCCAATTTTGGGGGTACGGTGGCATTAGGGGCCTTGGTTTCGGCCACCTTACTGTTCGCTATGCTGGCCAACCTTATTTTATTGCCTTCATTGCTCCTATCACTGGAGAGAAGCATTGCCAATAAACAGGTCCTAAAAGAGCCACAAATAGACATACTTCCAAAAGAAGTGCTCAACAATATGGACAAGGACAAATAATGTTAGTCCCAAAATAAAATATCGCTGTATTTACTATAGTACAGCCAATTCATATTTTTGCAAAATGGCTATCTTTGCCACTTAATTTAGAAGAAATTCAAATGAACACATTTAGCGTAAAAGAGCTACTATC
>JBFHGV010000117.1:0-7762 GCA_041582955.1 Arenibacter sp. | reverse complement strand
TTCTAATTTGCACCATTTCCCCTATTTCTTCCATGGCCCTGTACCAAGCCAATTGGGCTTGGGTCTGGGCCCAGGCCTGATGCGGGGAGTTCCACCCCGGTAAGGGGTTGCCCCTTTTTACATATCTTGCTATCTGGGTGGCTACGCAAAGCCCAATATCTCCATTGCGCATGGCACTAAAGGAGACGGTATTCTTCCCCCTATCCGGCTTGTCCGTCATCCCCAGTTCACTTTTGCGGATATCCTCCACTGTCCAGGTTAAATCCCTATTCCACTCCATGGCGTTCATGGCCAAATCCAAATGGGCATCAAATATGAACATATTCCAAATTTAATCCTCTAACAGTGCCTTTGTTAATTCGGCCATTTTAAAGGTGTGTTTCAAATATTAATTTTCAGGTTTCTTGCGGCCACTTCCCAAGAACCACTTAAGCATTTATCTACAACCGTTAAAACTTCTTGGTATTTGGCAACGGTAGGGCAAATATGTACTGGAATAGCATAAACCAGATCTCCAACTTTAAATTTATCGCTACTCTTACATTGTACTACCAAATGCTCCTCACTCTGCCCTATTTGCAAGCAGCCTTCCCCGTCTAACAACAATACTTTGGGAAAATTCATCTCCGAGGCCAAATGTTTATGCCCGAGATCAAAACATACCAGATTGGTTTTGGGCTTGCTTACCACCCTTGTTACTAGGACAGCGGCAGGTAGAAAATCCATATCAGGGTAACTGTCTGCATACCCGGAATCCCACAACAATGTTGTTCCTGGGCTGGTTTCAACACCCTTACGTCTCGCATGGATGGGAAAGGTAGGGGAGCCCCCCACCACCATAGACGGCACCGAAAGTCCCCGTTTTTGCAATGCTTTTTTTAATTCCAATACCGTATTGAAATCTGCATTGCACTTTTTTTCCCTTTCCAAGAGGTCTTTATCATGTATGTGTCCGTCATATACATGAAGTCCGGCGGCAATCAAATTAGGGGCTTCGCATATGATCCTATAACATTCTTCCGCCTGTTCATTGGGCACCACACCTGTTCTGTTCATCCCATTATTGATATCGAGCCATAGCGTTACCCGTTTATCTTTTTCCTGCGCCTTGGTGGCTATTTCCCCTATAAGCACTTGATTGTCTACAATGGTAGAAAAATTACTTTTGGGAAATTCTGCCATCAACCTAAAAAAACGGTCAATATTAGGCCCTACCGGCTGCATGGCCAGTAGAATATCTGCTGCACCACAACGCCCTAGTAGTTCGGCTTCGGCAATAGTAGCGCACTTAAACTTTTGTATGCCAAAGCTTTGCTGTAGCCCTACAATTTCTGCCGTTTTATGTGTTTTTATATGTGGCCTAAGGTTAGTGACATCCCCGGCAATGGCTATCATGGTCTTAATGTTTTGGACTATTCGATCTGGATAAACCAAAAGGGCCGGTGTTACCATATTCTTGGGGTTGGTAACGGTGTACCATGCATTTTGCTCCATAATAGCTAATTTTGAATCAATAAAGCTCAAACACGGCCTCCACCTCTACTGGAATATTATCGGGCAGCATCATCCCTACGGCACTACGCGCCCCAATCCCGTTTTCCTTTCCAAAAACATCTGCCATTAATTCACTAAATCCATTTATTACCAAGGGTTGTTTTCCAAAATCGGGGGTAGAATTCACCATACCCAATACTTTCACCAGCCGTTTTATCTTATCCAAACTTCCATAATGGGTCTGAATGGTAGACAGCATCGTAAGCCCTACCTGCCTTGCCGCTATTTTAGCCTCTTCGGCATTCAAATCGTAGCCAGCAATACCAACCATTAATGAGCCGTCATTTTTTACAGGACCTTGACCCGAGACGTACAAAAACTTGTCTACGACCAATAGAGGCCTATACACCCCGGCAGGTTTGGGGGCAGGAGGGAAAACCAATCCTAATTCCTTTATTCTTTCTGATGGTAAATTACCCATAATACTTATCTTTTTTAAATAAACATACTTAATACCATTACACCTATCAGTCCCATAACTCCAACCGTGGTCTCCATTACGGTCCAAGTTTTCAGGGTATCCTTTATAGATAAGTTAAAATACTCCTTAAATAACCAAAATCCCCCATCGTTCACATGACTAAGCATAAGACTTCCCGATCCTATGGCAAGGACCATTAGCTCCGGATTGGCCCCGTTTGCGCCCACCATTGGCAAAACTATACCGGCAGTAGTTAGTCCAGCCACGGTGGCCGAGCCAATACACACCCTTATAACAGTGGCCACAAGCCATGCCAAAAGGAGTGGAGAAAAACTGGAACCCCTTAACATCTCGGCCAGATAATCGCTCACCCCGCTATCAACCAACACCTCTTTTAAAGCACCTGCACCCGCTATGATGAGCAGTACCATAGTTATTCCTGAAATGGAATTTCCAACAGACACCATAAGATCGGTCATTTTTTTCCCTTGGGCCAGTCCCAAGGTATAAATGGCGGTCAAGACCGAGACCAACATAGCAATAACAGGATTGCCGAAAAAATTAATTATAGGCATTACAGAAGCGTCCTTTGGTAAAAAAAGTTGGGCAACAGTGGCCAACATAATTAAGATAACTGGCAAGAGAGCGGTAAAAATACTGACATTTACCCCTGGCATTTCATCCTCCTTTAATACGGTGGGGTTAACAAATTCTTTTATGGGGGTAGCTTCAATATTCTTAATAGTCCTAGAAAAAAGGGGTCCCGCCAGGGTTATTGCAGGTATGGCGATAATAGTTCCGTACAGCAATGTCTTTCCTATATCTGCATTAAACATGGTTGCAATAGCTGTGGGAGCAGGGTGTGGAGGCAAAAAACCATGTGTTACAGAAAGGGAAGCTATCATAGGAAGGCCCACGTATAATAGCGGTAAGCCTGTTGAAGCTGCAATGGTAAAAATTAAAGGGATCAGTATAACAAAACCCACAGAATAAAACATGGGGATCCCTACAATAAAACCCGTTAGTACCAAGGCCCATTGTATGTTCTTTACACCAAATTTAGCAACCAATTTTGTGGTTATTTGCTGGGCCGCACCACTATCGGCCACCAGCTTGCCAAGCATGGCCCCAAGGCCCAAAATCATCACCAAAAATCCCAGGGTATTCCCAATTCCGTTTTGTATGGATACTATGACCTTATCCAGTTCCATCCCCTCCGCAATCCCTACACCTAATGAAACGATAATAAAAGAAACGAAGGCATTTAATTTAAATTTGGCAATGAGCAAGAATAGGAGAATTAACCCTAGTACAACAATAAGTAATGGCATGGTGTTGGTTTGGTTTTTAATTGAACACAGCCCCTAAATATACTACATCGTCTAAAAAATTAATATTCTTTTTGATGATAATTTATAATTAAAGTCCGTTTGTTGGGTATTTGGCATCCCATTGAATAAAATGTTTACCACACTTCCCATTGGCACCTAATTCAATTTAAAGGAACAGGGACCCCAAAAACAGAGTAAAATGCCCCTAAACTACTGTGCCATATAGATTATTCTTACTCAAAGTAATGACACGTCTGTTTCACACTTTACCCCAGAAGTCAAAAACCAATACTAGGTGATTTGGGCAAGGATTTCCAATAAGAATAATATTTTTATCCGAATGTCTTTTTTTTGTAACTTTAAATGAATTGCCCTCTTACAGAAGCTAGAGTTATCCACTTTCTTTTCTGATGCCCACAATTGGACCCCCTATAACCAAAAATTATAGACTAGGAACGTCCATATACATTTAGTTTATTTATTCACTTCATCCCAAGGTTATAGTCATGGCACCACCATTCATGTTCAGCATTATAGTTGTATTGTTTTTATTGGCGGGGATACGCGTCATTTTTGAATACAAAAGAGCCTTAAAATTTAGATTCGGAAAATATGTAAAGACCCTACAACCAGGGTTCAGGTGGATCATCCCTATTGTAGAGACCATACAAATTGTGGATATCCGGGTAATCACTATTAATATTATCTCCCAGGAAGTAATGACAGAGGACAATGTACCCTGTAGTATAGATGGTGTTGTATTTTTTAAGATAAACAATCCGGAAAAAGCAGTATTGGAAGTGGAGGAATACCGATTTGCCATTACCCAATTATCCCAGGCCGCTTTAAGGGATGTGTGCGGTAAGGTGGAACTAGACACCATTTTATCTAAACGGGAGGAAATGGGCAAAAACATAAAGGCAATCGTAGAATTGGAAACCAAGGAATGGGGAATCGAAATTATAGACGTCAAGATCAAAGATATCCAACTGCCGGAAAACATGAAGCGCATGATGGCCAACCAGGCCGAGGCCGAAAGATCAAGAAGGGCAAGAATTATCCTGGCACTTGCCGAGGAACAAGCCGCGGGAAAATTGCTGGAGGCGGGTAAACTAATAGATCAATCCCCTTCGGCCATAAAATTGAGACTCTATCAAACCCTATCCAATATTGCAGCTGAAAAGAATTCTACCATTCTTTTTCCCTTTCCGGAGGAAGTACTGCCCAGAATCCCTAAAGTGAACGAGGAAAAGAACAACAAAAAGAAGAAGAATAGGTGATCCACCCAACGATATAGCCCTCCACAATATTAAGTATGGGCATACAGGAAGGGCGACAGCTGTTAATGGGTATATCAATATGTGGCCTTCCCTCGTAAAACGGCCACAAAATGGCAATGAATTAAGAGGAAATTACCCTATCTTTATCTGCAATCACCGTGTGACATACCAAAAATGGAAAAACAAAGATGTGGCTGGTGCAAAGGAGATGCACTCTATGAAAGATACCACGATGAAGAGTGGGGTGTTCCCGTGAAGGATGATGACCTTCTGTTTGAATTTTTAATCCTAGAAACTTTTCAAGCTGGACTCAGTTGGATTACGGTCCTACGCAAACGGGAAAATTTCAGGAAGGCCTTTGATAATTTTGATTACCATAAAATAGCGCAATACGAAGAGCCAAAAATTTTATCCCTGCTACAAGATCCCGGAATAATTAGAAATAAATTAAAAATTAGGGCAACGGTCAGTAATGCCAACGCATTTTTAAAGATTCAGGAAGAATTTGGAAGTTTCAGCAAATATATTTGGGATTTTGTTGATGGGGAACCAATACAGAACAGCCATAAAAATTATAAAGATGCACCTGGAAACACGGCTTTGTCCGACACCATAAGCAAGGATCTAAAAAAACGGGGATTTAAGTTTGTGGGCAGTACGGTGGTCTATGCCCATATGCAGGCAACAGGAATGGTAAACGATCACGAGATAAACTGTTTTAGATATAATGAAGTATCATCTTAGTCTTTTTTTACTATTGTTCAGCATTGGCAGCCAGTGTTTTTCCCAAGCACAACCAGAACGTGAACACCGCATTAAGAAATCGGAATTTCCTACATATGAGTTAAACCCAATGATATTGTTGGAGGCTAAAAAAATAAGGTATTATAGGGAGGTAGGCACTTCTGCCACAACCTTTTCCCTTAAGTTTAAGAAAAATAGAATGGATTACCATATGGATTTCAATGAAAAGGGCATCCTTCTAAATATGGGATTTTTGATTAAGGAGATTGACATTCCCTCCGATTCCTATTCCGCTATTACTTCTTATTTGAACAACAATTTTAAGAGCGTAAAAATAAAACGTATGCATCAGCGGTATGCGGCAACCGATGAAAATGCTATTAGGAATACGTTTCAGAATTTAATTTTGCCTACCATCACCTACAAAATTCAGTTTCGGGCCAAGAAAAAACAGCTTATGGAAGATTTTATTGCCACTTTCAATGCGGAAGGCATGGTTTTACAATTAAAAAGGGCATTGCCGGCAAATTTTGACCGTGTTCTGTATTGAGGGCAAAAAAAGCCCCTTTCCACTGCCCACTAGCCGTTTAGGATTTCAACAAAACGCTTTCTTGGTATTTCCTGGGCCCCAAGACTTTCTAAATGAGCGGTGTATACTTGGCAGTCTATAAGTTCATAATTTTGTTCTTCCAATGTTTTAGCCAAATGAATAAAAGCAAACTTGGAGGCATTACTGGACCTACTGAACATACTTTCACCACAAAAAACATGGCCAAGATCAATCCCATATAGCCCTCCCACCAACAGCTCACCTTCCCAAACCTCTACAGATTTAGCAAATCCCAGTTGATGTAGTCTAATATAGGCCTTTTTCATTTCCGGCGTAATCCAGGTCCCTCCCTGGTCCCTTCGTTTAATAACAGCGCAGGCATCAATAACCTTTTCAAATTGGGTGTTCCAACTAAGCCTAAATTTACCGGACTTTAAGACCTTTTGCATACTTGAGGAGATTTTCACTTTTTCAGGAAAAAGAACCATTCTGGGATCTGGGCTCCACCATAATATTAGGGAGTCTTCATTAAACCAAGGGAATATGCCATTGCGATAGGCCAACATAAGTCTCTCAGGGGACAAATCTCCCCCAACCGCCAATAACCCATCGTTATCGGCCTCTTCAACATTTGGAAATTGTAAGCGATGGTTTAAAAGGAACATTCCATATTTTTTTTATAATCCTAAAATTAAGAAAACCTATCCGGTCATGGACCCAATAGGTTTTCGTATTATTAATTGCGGAC
Organism: Arenibacter sp.; assembly: GCA_041582955.1. Lineage (GTDB taxonomy): Bacteria > Bacteroidota > Bacteroidia > Flavobacteriales > Flavobacteriaceae > Arenibacter. The sequence continues at coordinate 1,134 of JBFHGV010000117.1, read as the reverse complement.
CCCAAGACAACAGTTTGTGTTTGCCCAGTGAGACAGGGTATGTCTTTACATTAGAACGGCAAGTCGTCGTGGTCTTCCTCCTTTACGTCATCAGCCGGCTCAAAGGCATCCATAGGCGGCACGGGTGGCATTCCGGCAGCACTGGCTTCTTGCTGTAGGCTCTCTATGCGCCATCCTTGAATAGAATTAAAATATTTGGTTTCCCCTTGTGGGTTTACCCATTCCCTACCTCTAAGGTTAATGCTTATTTTTACAGGCTGGCCTACTCCAAAATTATTCAAGAGATCACATTTATCCTGCACAAATTCAACCATAATATGTTGCGGGTATTGCTCCTCAGTAGTAACCACTACTTCTCTCTTTCTAAATCCGTTATTCCCAAAAGTTTGGGTCTCGCCTACCATTTTAATTTTCCCTTGTACTTCCATTTTGCTATTTATAAAATTCTACTTTCAATTCTTTTTTGTCAATATTAAGCAATTTGCCTAGGAACACCTAAAACAAAAGCTCCCATATTCTAATTATCCTTTTTAATTATGAAGCGCCGCCAAAAGTACTTTCCAAGCAGCCTGTATATCCCTGTCTTTCAGGAGTTCCTGTGCCCTGCTGTGAACAGCAGTCCTATCTCCTTTTCCAAGTAACTTTTGCAAGACCACGTTCTCTTTAATATACGTGTCCACCGCTTCCTTGGACGGTAGTTTTTCAATATTTCCCAACATCCCCAAATCATTACCTGTCAACACCTGGCTAAAGCGTATAGGTTCTGGAATTTGATCTACCCCTATACCCAAAGTAGATATGGGTTTTGGCACTTGAAACATTCCCATATTGGCCCTACTATACCAATTGCCTCCCATCCTGGCCACTTGATCTATCTTAAACTGATCTATAGCCCCATTTTCATCCAAAATATCGGCATCCAAATGTATTCTTAGCACTTCCGAAAAAACAAGGTTCCCAGCCCCCCCTTCTTTTCCCAAAGGTTCCACTTTTAACACCTTGCATTCAAACTGAACCGGGGATTCGGCTACCCTAAAGGGTGCTACCAAGTCCGACTTCAACATGGTGAGACCCGCTTAGACAAATTCGTTCACTCCCTCTTGGTACTCTGTACTGGCAAGCGATACTTGCTGT
>JBFHGV010000116.1:0-7768 GCA_041582955.1 Arenibacter sp. | reverse complement strand
TTTTTTAGTTAGTTTACCAAAATAATACTGGAATTAATTTAATGAAAGACTACATATTACCCTTATTCATACTATTTATTTCCTTTGGATATTCTCAAAATGATAAAAATGAAGAAGGATTACAACAACTAAAAGCACAGGTCACCAATGCACAAACCGACCAACCGTTGGAAAGCGTGCACGTGGTAAACCTGAATCAAGTAGTAGGGACCATTACCAATGAAAAAGGAGAGTTTCAAATTTCTGCCCAGGTAAACGACACGCTTTTCTTTTCCTTTTTAGGGTTTAAATCCCAAAAGGTTAGGGTTACCAATGATATGTTTAAATTCAAGGATACAAAAATCTCCTTAACAGAGTTGGCCTATGCGTTGGAGGAGGTCATTGTAAGACCGTATGCTCTTACCGGGTATTTGGAGATAGACGTTAAAAACCTTCCGCTAAACAACGCTTTTCAATATAGCATCTCTGGCCTATCGGTAGGATATGAAGCTGGCAACAAAAACCCCAGTGCCGTCACCAAGGTCTTGGGAGCAATACTTAACCCTGCTGACTTATTGCGTAATTTATTTGGAAAAAAACCAAACCAAATGCGCAAACTGAGACAAATGAAGGAAGACGATCAAATTAGAGATCTTTTAGCCTCCAAATTTGACAGGGAAACCCTTACCGAACTCCTACAAATGGAAAAGGTAGATATAGAGGACATCCTAAATAATTGCAACTATTCAAGATCATTCATTACCACTGCCAACGATCTTCAAATTCTGGATGCAATTAGCAGCTGCTATGAGGAATTCAAGGTTTTGAACCGAAAGAAATAGGTGACATAGGCCAACCAAAATTCTATTGGCTGCTTAGTACCCTTGTCCAATGAAGTTGTAAAAACTTTTAACGCTTAGTTAAAATAAATTTTCAATTTCCCTTTGCATTTAATAGCTTTAAGAAAAATAGCTTAAAATGACGAGGTACCTTCTATTAATGGTATTCTTTATATTCTTTTTATCCTGTAAAAGGAATAAAGAAGCTGAAAAAGAAGTGTCCAGCCCTACCAAACCAACTGCCCATACCAAGGAAGCCCCTCCCTTTGTCTGGGATGCAGCCAATATTTATTTTCTACTTACCGATCGCTTTTATAATGGGGACACCCTCAATGACATTACGCTAAACCGAAATAAAAAAACTGCTACCCTAAGAGGGTTTAAGGGAGGTGACCTCAAGGGAATCACCAGAAAAATAGAAGAAGGTTATTTTACAGATTTGGGTGTAAATGCCATTTGGTTGACCCCGGTAGTGGAACAAATACACGGCAACGTAGATGAAGGAACAGGCAGCACCTACGGCTATCATGGGTATTGGACCAAGGATTGGACCAACTTTGATCCCAATTTTGGCTCTAAAAAGGATTTAGAGATTTTGGTTGAAACCGCACACCAAAGAGGCATAAGAGTCATAATGGACGTGGTACTCAACCATACTGGCCCAGTCACCAATGTAGACCCCGTGTGGCCAAGAGATTGGGTGCGGACAGGACCTGTTTGTGAATACCGTAATTATGAAAGCACAACGGCCTGTACCTTAGTAGAAAACTTACCCGATATCCTTACCGAATCCGAGGTTGCTGTAAAACTGCCCGATGCCCTAATGGCCAAATGGAAGTTTGAAAACCGACTCAGTAATGAACTGGACGAATTGCAGTTGTTCTTTGATCGCACAAAATACCCTAGGACCCCACAGTTTTATATCATTAAATGGTTGACCGATTATGTAAACGATTTTGGTATTGATGGATTTAGAGTAGATACCGCAAAACACGTAGACGAAAAGGTGTGGTCTGCACTGTACGAACAAGCTTCACTAACCTTTAATACCTGGAAAAAAAAGCACCCGGAAAAGGTCCTGGACAGCACCTCTTTTTTTATGTTCGGCGAAGTATACGGCTATGGAATATCGGGTGGAAGAGCATATGATTTTGGCGACAAAAAAGTGGATTATTTTCAATTTGGTTTCCAAAGCCTAATTAATTTCGAGTTTAAAAATGACGCCAAGAGAAATTATGACTCCATCTTTAGTAAATACAACAACATTCTTCACAGTACATTAACCGGAAAAAGTGTAGTAAACTACCTTAGCTCCCATGACGATAGCAGCCCTTATGACCAAAACAGGGAATATCCGTTTCGCAGTGCAAATGTACTTTTACTAAGCCCGGGAATATCCCAAATTTATTACGGAGACGAGAGCAATAGAAGCCTAAACATTAAAGAAGCCCTTGGAGATGCCAAGTTACGTTCTTTCATGAATTGGAAAGAACAGGATAGTGTTGCGCACATTAAGAAAGTATTGGCGTACTGGCAAAAGCTGGGAAGATTCAGGAATACCCATCCTGCCATAGGAGCGGGGAAGCATCAAAAATTGTCCCAAGATCCCTATGTTTTTGGCCGAACCTATATAAATGGGACGTACAGGGACAAGGTAGTAGTAGGCCTTGACCTTCCAACAGGTAAAAAGACTCTATGGGTTAAGGGTTTCTTTGGAGATGGCACAAAGCTTTTTGACTACTTTTCCGAAACATATGCCACCGTAGAAAATGGCAGTGTTGTCCTAGAAAACGACAACCATATTGCCCTTTTGGAATTGGCCGAAAATTAATGGATTAGTGGGCCAATGGAAACACATTTAGCCTTTCTTTTAGGCTATTTAACTTTTCCCTAGTAGTGTTATTAGATATGTTCCTTAATTTCGCATTCTTCCTTTAAGGCGCTAAATAGCAAAAGAAATTATATGAAATTAAAAAGAAGGCAATTTATCCTAAAACTATTTTTAGGCTCCATTAGTTTTCTCGTTCTTGATGCCTTCTGGCTGGAAACCTATTTTGTGGAATGGACGGAGCATGACATTTCTGATGCACCATCAAAGAAAATAAAAGCAATTCACCTATCAGATCTACACTTACGAAGTATAAAATCTGTCCATAAATCCATTGCAGAACGCATTAACAAGGAACGTCCGGACGTTATTTTTTTTACCGGGGATTCTTTGGAACGAAACAAATACCTGCCGGTCCTACAAGATTTTTTAAACTTGATCAATAGTAAAATACCAAAAATCTCCATTCTGGGCAATAAGGAATATTCCGGGCATGTAGATATAGATCAATTAAAGAACATATACAAAAGTTATAATGGCATATTACTAGTGAACGAATCACATATTTTTGAATCAAAGAACAGAAAAATCAATATTCTAGGTATTGATGATTATGTTTGTGGATACCCTAATTTTATCAAATCTGCCAAAAACATAGATACTTCCCTAACCACTGTTATCCTTAATCATTGTCCTGCCTACAGAGAGGAAATTGACCGTTTTGGTCAATCCCTAAAGCAAAAACCTTACCTAATACTAGCCGGACATACCCATGGCGGACAGATTACCTTCTTTGGAAAACCCTTTTTTACACCTATTGGAAGCGGAAATTATGTAAAGGGGTGGTATAGGAACAAGATCTCTAACATGTATGTATCCAAAGGAGTGGGCACTACTGTTTTCCCCATCCGTTTTGGTGCCAGGGCCGAGGCTAGCATTTTCTATATTTAAAGTCTAATTTTGAGAATGTAGGGCTATCCTATTACCTTCTGTATCTTTCAATAAGGCCATAAACCCATGACCCCCGCCAATTTCCTTTTTAGGCTCAAGAATGGCGCCCCCAGCTTCCTCTACCCTACCCAATTCATCACTAAGGTCCCTACACGAGAAGTACAATATTGCCCCTAAGGTATCACTGGGGATATACATTGGGTGTTTTACCAAAGAGCCCATGGCGCCCGACTTACCTGGTGCACTGGGAAACCACCCCATGAGAAGTCCGTCAAGATCATTGATGGAAATACTGATCCCAAAAACGTATTCATAGAACTTTTTTGCCCTGTCCATATCGTTCACGGGAATCTCGAACCAACCAACCATATTGCTTTGTCTGTCCATTGTTTACTACTTTTCCATAATGGTCTTTAAACTTTGTAACCCCTCTTCAAAATCCTTACCAACAGCCTTATCCATATTCATAAAAAGCATCATAATAGACATAGGAAATTTGTTCTTGCCTTTAAATCCCCAAATTACTTTGGTCTTGCCCTGGCCTGCATCAAAAACCTCCAGATAAGAATCGGAAGTAGATTTAAAGGGTTTAAGAAACCGTAATTCCCCTTCAATACTTTTTCCCTCTACTATTTGGGTAATCTCCTGTTCCCCTTCTCCAACCTCTTTATTGCCGTTCCAATAATTTATGGCACCTACTTCGCCGTCTACACCCGTGAATTTACTAATCATGTCTGGATCCTTCTTTGCCCAAGGAGACCATTCTTGTTGATTCTTTAAGTACTTAAGATAATCAAATACCTCAGCTTTGGGCCTAGCTATTTCAATGGAACGGGAAACATTATAATCTTTAGGAGCTACCAGGGCCAGAATTGCTATTAAAACAATTAATCCCAGAATTATATATAGTAATACTGTCATGATTGGTTTGTTTGTTTGGTTTACCTAAATATACTAAAAAAATCATTTTGTACCGTAGTATCTGCCCAAAACGTCCTCCAGACTCCGTACCGATTTTTTGGTCCAATCCATTCTTATTTCCAACTTTTCATTTTCGGATAGCTTCCAGTCCAAATCCTCTTTTCTCATTTGACTACTAAGTGTATGCAAAATAATGGCAGCGGAAACAGATATGTTCAAACTCTCTGTAAAGCCTACCATAGGTATTTTTAGAAGTGTATCTGCCTGTTCCAATACCTCTTTGCTTAAACCTTCTTTTTCCGTACCAAAAAACAGAGCGGTCTTACCTTCAAATTTAAAATTGGAAAGTGAAGCATTTTCCCCATGTGGGGTAGTTGCCACTATCTTATACCCCCCATCCCTTAATGTTTTTATGCAGTCTGTTGTACTATTGTACCTATTAAGGTCTACCCATTGCTGTGCCCCCATGGCAATATGCTTATCCAGGCGCTTACCAAACTTACCTTCTATTAAATGAGCCTGCTGAATACCAAAAACATCACAGCTCCTAATTACGGCACTGGTATTGTGCATTTGGTAAACGTCCTCTATGGCTACGGTAATATAATTTGTCCTATCTTCCAAAATTTGGAGAAAGCGCGCCTTTCTTTTAGGGGTAATAAATCCTTCCAAGTATTTCAGCAATTCGTAATCGATCATAGTTCCAATATAGTAAAAAAGAAAAGTTATATTTTTACAAAGATTACTATAATGGCTCAAAATGAAAAAAATTGTAGTTCTAACCGGTGCCGGAGTAAGTGCCGAGAGCGGCATTAAGACCTTTCGGGATTCGAATGGATTATGGGAAGGTCATGATGTAATGGACGTGGCCACCCCTCAGGGATTTGCCAAAAATCCAGAGTTGGTGCTCAACTTCTACAATGAACGAAGAAGGCAACTGCAGTCCGTTTCCCCCAATGAGGCCCACAAAGCCTTAGTTTGCCTGGAAGATTATTTTGATGTAAGCATCATTACCCAAAATGTGGATGACCTTCACGAACGTGCGGGAAGCTCCAATGTTATCCATTTGCACGGTGAGCTCTTAAAGGTCAGGAGTATAAATGACCCCCATTCCATATTGGATTGGAAAACCGATTTGCGTATTGGTGACACAAACAGGGATGGCCATCAGCTACGCCCCCATATAGTATGGTTTGGCGAAGAAGTGCCCTTATTGGAAAAAGCCGCCACTATAACCCAAACAGCCAATATTTTGATCATTATAGGCACCTCTATGCAGGTTTACCCCGCAGCAAGCTTAATACACTATGTATCACAGGACACACCCATTTATTTTGTGGACCCCAAGCCCAATGTAAATTCCAATGCCCTTGACAGACTCACAATTATGGAAACCAGTGCCGCCAAAGGTGTACCAGACTTGGTCACCCAACTCATTAAAAGTGAGACCTAAGCTTACTTTATCATGGGTACAATTAAATTTATCCTGATTCCCAACGGTATAGGGAACTTGCTTATATTTGATACTTTTACACCTTTCCAGTAAACGTTAATAATAAAAATTTTAATTGAAAGGTTTTCTGCACCATTAGTAAGCTTAGTATCCTGTGACAACAAAAGAACTTTACAAATCACTTAACTACGTTGATCATTCCAGGTTAAAGCGAAAGGAAATGTCCACCTTGGTTCTTAACAACCCTCAATTCATGGGTTCCCTTATAGAAATTGCCTTTCTTGTAGATGACCCTATTTCTTGTAAGGCCTGCTGGATAATGGAGTTCACGGCCAAAGTACGCCTGAACATTTTACTTCCACACATGGACACCTTTACAGAACATATTGGTCTGGTACGATTAGATTCTGCCGTAAGGCCCATTGCCAAAATTTGTGAGTATTTGATGAAATCCTACTTTGTTTCCCATGATGGTGTAACCTGTGAAGCGTTAAATGAGAAACACCTGGAACGTATTGCTACCTCTTGCTTTGATTGGCTCATAGGCGACCATAAGGTTGCAGCAAAAGCGTATTCCATGACTTGTTTATTGTTATTGGGAAGAAAATTTGACTGGATACACCCAGAATTGCGCTTGGTTTTGGAACAAGAGTACCATTATGGCAGTGCTGCCTATAAGGCTAGGGCAAGGATGACTTTGGCCAAATTAAAAGTCTAAGTATCACCACTGCATAATTAGACCAACAATCTTTCAGTTAGCTTTTAAACTCATTAACTTATAACTATCTTTGCCCTTTTCCAAAATCAATCAAATTTTACAACATGTCATTAAACACCTTAAACGCCATCTCCCCCATTGATGGTAGATACCGCAATAAAGTTGATTCCTTGGCACCATATTTTTCCGAGGAGGCATTAATAAAATACAGGGTGCGGGTAGAAGTTGAATATTTTATAGCTCTTTGCGAAATACCCTTACCACAGTTATCAGGATTTGAGGCTACAAAATTCAGCGAGCTAAGAAAAATCTACACCGAATTTAATGAGGAGGACGCCCTGGCTATTAAGGAAATAGAAAAGGTTACCAACCACGATGTAAAAGCGGTTGAGTATTTTATAAAAAAAGCCTTTGATAAATTGGGACTGGAAGCCTACAAGGAATTTATCCATTTTGGACTAACTTCCCAAGATATTAACAATACCGCTATTCCGCTATCCATCAAAGAAGCCATGAACGAGGTTTATGTACCTATCTATTTGGAGGTTATAAACAAACTTAACGCTTTGGTAAAAGAGTGGGAAGCAGTACCTATGTTGGCCAGAACCCATGGGCAACCGGCCTCCCCTACGCGATTGGGTAAGGAAGTGGAAGTATTTACAGTTCGTTTGGAAGAGCAGTTTAATCTCCTTAACGATATTCCAAGTGCCGCAAAGTTTGGAGGAGCTACGGGTAATTACAACGCCCACAAGGTAGCATACCCAAATATAGACTGGAAGGCTTTTGGAAATAAATTTGTTCAGGAAAAATTAGGGCTTCACCATTCTTTTCCCACTACGCAAATAGAACACTATGACCATATGGCCGCATTGTTTGATTGCCTGAAACGGATCAACAACATCATTGTTGATTTGGATCGCGATTTCTGGACCTATGTTTCTATGGACTATTTTAAGCAAAAAATAAAGGCCGGGGAAGTAGGATCATCAGCTATGCCGCACAAGGTAAACCCTATCGATTTTGAAAATTCTGAAGGGAACTTGGGAATTGCCAATGCCATATTTGAACATTTATCGGCC
>JBFHGV010000115.1:0-7805 GCA_041582955.1 Arenibacter sp. | reverse complement strand
TCGTCCCCTTAAAATAGACTCGTATTCCTTTTCTATGCCCGTGGTTCCCTTTAACTCCCCGGCAGCATAGGAAGGGTTACGTTCCAAATCCCATTCATTTACCTCACTGATATAGCCCAATACATTGGCTCCACTGTCTGTGTCATAGTAGCGTAAAGACCTTTTTTGGATGTAAAAACCTTCAAATCGTCTCATTTTTTCCTGAAGCTTTCCGTAGTCCTCCTTGGAGAGCTGTGGTACCAGTACCGAAGGTAGTCTGGGGGAGTAGATCCTTGCTTTTTTTAATTGGGAGATAAACTTCTCTTTTTCAATACCCAGAAGCTTGCAAAATTCCAAGGTGTCCAAGGGCTTTACTTCCCTAGGGATGACCATGACGTCATAAGCAGGTTGGTTGGCCACTAAGAGCTTGCCGTTCCTATCGTATATATAGCCTCTCTCCGGATAGTCGTAAACCGCTTTTATGGCCGGGTCTTCCAATATTTGGTTTGGGGAGAAACTAAATATCTGTAGATAGGACAATCTGCCGATAAAAGTTAATCCAACCAATAAGATAATGGACGACAATAGAAATTTTCTCATTCTTTTTTAACACTAAAGAGTGAACTCAACAATAGGCACAAAATTAAGGTGGCCAAACTAATAAACATCGTTTTTTTCAAAATTAACAGTGTATTTGCAAAACTGAAAATTTCTATGGTAAAGAATACCAAATGATGTATTATAATTAATAACGTTAAAAACGTAAATTGTTGTGCACTAGTGGTGTTGGTTAACTTAAAATTTTGAAACTCATAGTTTACACCAAAGCAAAATCGCATAATGGTGGGCCGCAAATAGGCAATGGTGACCGTAGCGGCAGCATGTAAGGCAACGGTATCCGAAAAAAGGTCTACCATAAAGCCCAATAGGAAACTGGAAAGTAAAAATACAGGTCTTTTTTTCTTGATAGGGTACCAGTATAGGAATAGAATATACACCATTGGGTTGATATATCCAAAAAAATTGAGCTTATTAAAAATAAGTACCTGTACCAAAATCAATAGTACAAATCTTATCACATTAATAAAGTAGCTATTGCGGATCATTGCTGGTTTTGGCTTCTAATTGTTTTATTTCTTCCCTTTGGACGTTGTCTATGACATAAATGCTCTTTATAGATGACATGTCGTTAAACAGTTTAATGTCTATGCTATAGGCGTTCTGGGTGTTGATCAGATCAAAACTGCCAATGGTCCCGATTGGGATATTTTCGGGAAAAATACTGGAGCTTGCCCCGGTAACTACGGTATCTCCAATTTTAACGGGAACCAAACGCTCTATATCCGTTAGCTGTACGGTATTGTAATCTTTTTGATTCCAGACCAGTGAACCATAGTGGTTGGTGTTCTTTATCTTGGCATTTATTCTGGACCGTGTATTGAGTATACTTTGGACCGTAGCAAAATTTTTAGAGGTGTTTTCTATGATTCCTAGAATGCCATGGTCGGTTATAACACCCATATCCGGTTTAATACCATGTTTACTGCCTTTGTTGATGGTGATATAGTTACGGGGAAGACCGTAGCTGTTCTTTATCACTTGGGAGGCTATGACCTTATAGTGGATATTGGTGGTGTCAATTGTAATAGTATCCGCTGTTTTTTGATTGAACAAAATTGTCCGCAATCTTTTATTTTCTTCCACCAATTTTTTGTTTTCTTCCCCAAGGCCGAAATAGGTAGTGATATTGCTGCTGGTTTTATATATGTTTCCCGTTAACCAGTTGGAGGAGTTGAAAAATTTGGATTGGTGATAGGAATGTGATTGTATGGTAAGTGCCAAGGAAATAGCCAGCAAGACAAGATATAGCAAGAAATTTTTATATCGTAATATAAAGTTGATAATCTGCTGCATTCACTTGTATTGTTTTTAATGGCTTAATGAATGGATACCCATAATGAAAATAAAGCCTGTTTGCTGTTTGTTGCTATCTCACAGTCCAGGTAATTTTGCTCCCAAAGACTATTTTATTAAGATGCTCTTGTATCGCTCCAAATTTTTCAAGGCAATACCGGTTCCCCTAACAACTGCCCTTAAAGGATCTTCTGCTATATAAACGGGCAAGTCTGTTTTCTGTGATAGCCGTCTGTCCAGTCCTCTAAGCATAGAGCCTCCACCTGCCAGGTATATACCGGTATTGTAGATGTCTGCCGCCAGTTCTGGTGGTGTTTGCGACAGGGTCTCCATAACGGCATCCTCTACCCTTAGGATAGATTTGTCCAAGGCCTTGGCTATTTCTCTATAGGAAATGGATACCTGCTTTGGTTTTCCCGTTAGAAGGTCCCGTCCTTGTACCGACATTTCGTCTGGTGGACTTTGTAAATCCTCGGTAGCGGAACCAATCGTAATCTTAATATTCTCTGCCGTGCTCTCCCCAACATAAAGGTTGTGTTGCGTTCGCATGTAATAGATAATGTCATTGGTGAAAACGTCACCCGCAATCTTGACCGATTTGTCGCAGACAATCCCGCCCAAGGCTATTACAGCAATTTCGGTAGTACCACCTCCTATATCAACAATCATATTACCTTTTGGCTGCATAATATCCAATCCAATACCTATGGCCGCAGCCATAGGTTCGTGGATTAGATATACTTCTTTACCGTTTACACGTTCGGCCGATTCTTTTACCGCCCTCATTTCAACCTCCGTTATTCCCGAGGGAATACAGATAACCATTCGTAAAGCCGGTGGAAACCACTTCTTTTTTAAGGCGGGGATGTTCTTGATGAACATATTGATCATCTTTTCAGAAGCATCAAAATCCGCAATTACCCCATCCTTAAGAGGACGTATGGTTTTTATGTTTTCATGGGTCTTTCCTTGCATCATGTTGGCCTCCTTGCCTACGGCAATGATTTTTCCACTTATTCTGTCCCTGGCCACAATAGATGGACTGTCTACCACCACTTTGTCATTGTGAATAATAAGGGTATTGGCAGTGCCCAAGTCTATTGCAATCTCCTCGGTTAAGAAATCAAAAAATCCCATTTGTGTTATCTGGTTTCGGTTAAATTGTCAGTTTGATTGTTAAAAGTAATAAAATTAATGTTTAAAATGACGTGTGCCAGTCATTACCATGGCAATATCATTTTCATTGCAATAATCTATACTTAATTGATCCTTGATAGAACCGCCTGGTTGAATAACGCTGGTTATACCACTTTTGTGTGCTATTTCTACACAATCTGGAAATGGAAAGAAAGCGTCACTGGCCAAAACGGCACCGTTTAGGTCAAAATCAAATGATTTGGCCTTGTGGATAGCTTGGTTTAGGGCATCAACACGGGATGTTTGCCCTGTTCCGCTAGCACATAATTGTTTGTTTTTGGCCAAAACTATAGTATTACTTTTGGTGTGTTTGCACAATTTGGATGCGAAGATCAAATCTTCCAATTCCCTCTCGGTAGGTTTTTTATTGGTGGCATTGGAGAGGTCCGCTAAAGCGTCGGTCTTCTCGTCCTTATCCTGAACCAAAACACCGTTCAAACAAGATCGGACAGTGGTTTTTGGCAAGTCGATATCATTCTGTACCAAAATTATCCTGTTCTTCTTGCCCTTTAAAATCTCCAAAGCTTCGGCTGAATAGCTTGGTGCAATGACTACCTCACAGAATAACTTGTGTATTTCTTCGGCAGTAGGTTTATCTATTTCCACATTACTGATCAAAATACCTCCAAAAGCAGAAACCGGATCTCCTGCCAAGGCATCTACATAAGCTTGGTGAATGCTGGGTCTTGTAGCCAGTCCACAGGCATTATTATGTTTAAGTATGGCGAAGGTAGGTTGGTCGTTTTTAAATTCTAGGATAAGGTTTACCGCGGCGTCCACATCCAATAGGTTGTTATAGGAAAGTTCCTTTCCGTGCAGTTTTTGGAACATGGCATCAAAATCTCCATAGAAGAATCCTTTTTGATGTGGGTTTTCCCCATAGCGCAATACTTGTCCACTGGTTTCACTGATCTTAAGCGCTGCTTCCTCCTGATTTTGGTTAAAGTAATTAAAAATAGCAGAATCGTAATGGGAGGAAATGTTGAAGGATTTGGTAGCAAAACGTCTTCGGTCTTCTAAGGTAGTGCTTCCATTTCCTTTGGTAATAAGATCCAATACCTCGTCGTAGTCGGTCATGGAAGAAACACAAAGCGTATCCTTGTAATTCTTGGCAGCGGCACGTATTAGTGAAATACCTCCTATGTCTATTTTTTCTATAATGTCCTGTTCCGAAGCACCACTGGCTACTGTTTTTTCAAAAGGATATAGATCCACAATAACAATGTCTAGTTGAGGGATGTCGTATTCCTTCAGTTGCTCTTGGTCCTTCTGGTTGTCCTGACGGTTCAATATTCCCCCAAAAACTTTGGGATGCAAGGTTTTTACACGCCCCCCTAAAATAGACGGGTAACTGGTAACGTCCTCCACGGGAACTACATCAATTCCTAAATCCTTAATGAAAGTTTCCGTACCACCGGTAGAATAGATGGTGATTCCCAATTCATTAAACTTTTTTACCAAGGGCTCTAGGCCATCTTTATGAAATACAGATATTAAGGCTGATGAAGCTTTTTTAGTGGTACTCATTTTGTTGTGATTGTTGTTATGGATTATAAGGACACAAAAGTAATTTTTTTGTGCTTAATAATCACCACTATTATCAACAATCAGCCTAAAGTTTTAAAGAATTTTGGAGACTTCCTCATTCACGTATTCCAAAAACCGCTCATCCTCTTCGGAAAATGGGTCCGGGGTGTTGGAGTCGATGTCTATTTGTCCAATGTTCTTACCGTCCTTAAAAAGGGGGATTACAATTTCGGACCTAACGCTTATACTGCAAGCTATATAGTTGTCCTGGGCCTGGACATCTGGCACTACAAAATTTTCATTGGATACGGCAACCTGTCCGCAAATCCCTTTTCCAAAAGGGATTATGGTATGATCCGTGGGCGCTCCGGCATAAGGGCCTAATTTTAACTCTTCCTTATCTCCATTTTTAAAATAAAATCCAACCCAATCATAGTAATCCACCTCCGCCTTAAGTAAGTCGCATATGGCCTGTAGTTTTTCGCTATTGCTTTTTTCGGCCTCATTGATGATGGAGGAGATCTTTGGTTTTAATACAGTAAGCATATTATAATTTTTGACAAAAATAAAGCTATTTCCATTTTCCATGGTAGGATAAGGATTATTCTTTTTTTGTATTCCCGTGTACCGTACAATTTTTAACCTAAAATTAAGTTAATGTAGCTGGCAGGGGTAGTGAGTATAAACTTTTGATTATTTTTGCGTCGATGAAATCATTGCTTCATAAAATATGTGCGCTTGCCTTGGCATTTTTAATGCTGGCCTCTACGGTTTCCTGGACCATAGAAAAGCATTATTGTTTTGGTTCATTGGTAGATGTAGCCTTTTTTCACGAGGCCGATAGCTGTGGAATGGGAGTGGACTGGGAAGAGGACATTGTTGTGAAAGAGGAAAATTCCGATAGCTGTTGTATAGATGAAACTATTTCTATAGAAGGTGCGGACAACCTCAGTATATCCCATTACGATTTTGATCTGGACCAACAGATCTTTTGGGTTGCTTATTCTGCCTATTATCTACATTTATTTGAGGTCAATACAGCCCAAGTAGTTCCGTCTAGCGGTTATCCGCCTCCAATTTTGGTCAGGGACATCCATGTCTTGGACCAAGTATTCCTTATTTGATTTTTTTTTTGATACTGCGTTTGCGTTTCCTGGTTCTTGCGGGGGGCGTTCCTGTGTGTTTTAGTCTTAAGCGAATATTAAAAAAAAAAGAATCAATTGAAGAAAATAATTAAAATTATGTTGTTCTGGCTGCCTGTTTTAGGTCTTTGCCAGGAAAAAATAACGGGTACTGTTAAGGAGGTCAATACTGAATCTGGGCTTCCTGGGGCCAATGTATATTGGTTGAACTCCCAGACCGGAACCGTAACAAGTGAGGACGGATCATTTGCAATACCCTTTAAGCCAGAATATAACAAATTGGTAATTAGTTATGTGGGCTTTGAGTCTGATACCTTGCTTGTGGATACTCCTAGGGTGGTAAATCATTGGTTACAGCCTTCCAATGCCTTGAACGAGGTGGTTGTTCAGAAAAAGAGGGATGCCCTGCAGAAATCTTATTTTAGTCCACAAAATGTGGTGACCGTGAATAGTGCAGAATTGTTGAAGGCGGCATGTTGTAATCTGTCCGAGAGCTTTGAGACCAATCCGGCCATAGATGTGAATTTCTCGGATGCCCTTAGTGGTACCAAACAAATTCAAATGTTGGGCCTTACCAGTCCTTACCTGCTAATAACCCAGGAAAATATTCCAATGGTTAGAGGTGCTTCTCAGGTATACGGACTTACTTTTACTCCTGGCACCTGGGTAGAGAGCATACAGATAACCAAAGGTGCGGGAAGTGTGGTGAATGGTTATGAAAGCATATCGGGCCAAATAAATACAGAATTGGTAAAGCCTTTAACGGACAGGGCTTTGTTTGTTAATGGATATGCCAATGAAAATGGCAGGTTGGAACTAAATACCCATATGAACACAAAACTAACCGATAAGTGGAGTAGCGGTCTGTACCTTCATGCAAACCAAAGAAATATCAAAGAAGATGATAATGGGGATGGTTTTTTGGATGCGCCTTTGGCCAATCAGCTTAATATCATGAACAGATGGCAGTATCAAAACCCCAATACGGGATGGGTGAGTTTTATAAACCTGCGTTTTTTAAGTGATGAAAAACAAATGGGGCAGACAAATTTTGATCCAGAAACCGACAAGTTGACTACCAATTCTTGGGGAAGTGAAATAAATAGTAGACGATTTGATTCCTCTTGGAAATTGGGTTATGTGTTTCCAGAATTGCCTTTTCAGAGTTTAGGTTTTCAGACCGCTTATAATATTCATAAACAGGACTCCTATTTTGGTTTAAACCAGTACAATATTGATCATGAAAGCATCTATTCCAATTTGATGTTCAATTCCATAATTGGAGACACCAAGAGTAAATTTAAAACAGGCCTCGCCTTTGGTTACGATGGGTATGCCGAGTTGGTGGGCGCTACCAATTATTCTAGGGTGGATAAATCTGTTGGTGCTTTTTTTGAGTATAGTTATGATAATTTAAAGGAATGGAGTTTAACTGCCGGATTGAGGGTTGATACCCATAATAATCTGGGAACCTTTGTTACCCCAAGACTACATATTAGGTATATGCCCTGGGAAAGGGCAAGTCTAAGGGCGTCTATTGGTAGGGGCCGAAGGGCAGCTAATATCTTTGCTGAGAATCAGCAATTATTTGCATCTTCAAGACAGATAAAGGTGCTTGGGGACAAGGGAAGCATTTATGGTCTGGAGCCGGAAGATGCCTGGAATTTTGGGGGCAGTTTTCTTCAGGGGTTTAGACTTTTTAATAGACCTGGAAGTGTTAGCTTGGATTATTATGTTACCAATTTTAATAACCAAGTGGTGGTAGATTGGGAGAATCCACGGGAGATATCCTTCTATAATTTGGAAGGCAAAAGTCTGGCCAAGAGTTTTCAGTTCGAAATAAGCCATAATATTCTAAAGAATGTAGAACTAAGGACAGCCTACAAGTATTATGATGTGGCTACCGATTATAAGAGCGGGTATTTGCAAAAGCCACTACAGGCGCAGCATCGTTTTTTTGCCAACCTGGGGTACAATTCATTGCCCAACGATAGGGGAGCGCTGTGGCGTATGGACTATACAGTGCATTCCTTGGGGAAACAGCGT
>JBFHGV010000114.1:0-7810 GCA_041582955.1 Arenibacter sp. | reverse complement strand
GGTAGAACGGATAAAAACGGCCATAAAACATATAAGTAACTAAACAGTTATGTTTTATACCCAACCCACACAAGGATGAGCCTGTAACATAATTGATAAAAATAAGACCTATTCCATAAGTCTTTCGTAAATTCATTAACTAATCTAAAAACAACTAATCATGGGTTCATTCTTACTAATACCGATAATATTCATTGGACTAATTATTCTATTTTCTTCCTTTTTTACGGTAAAGCAACAAACCGCTGTTATCATTGAGCGATTCGGTAAATTCCAAAGTATTCGCAATTCGGGCTTACAGATGAAGATCCCAATTGTAGACCGCATTGTAGCTAGAATGGGACTTAAAATTCAACAATTGGACGTTATTGTTGAGACCAAAACATTGGATGATGTATTTGTAAAACTCAAAATATCCGTTCAATATGTTGTGCTAAAAAACAAGGTCTACGAGGCTTTTTACCAGTTAGAATATCCACATGACCAAATAACGTCCTACGTATTTGACGTAGTACGTGCCGAGGTACCAAAAATGAAATTGGACGATGTATTTGTAAAAAAGGATGATATTGCCATAGCCGTAAAATCCGAACTGCAAGACGCCATGTTAGACTATGGCTATGATATTATTAAGACCCTGGTGACCGATATTGACCCAGATTCACAGGTAAAGGAAGCTATGAACCGCATAAATGCTTCTGAACGTGAAAAAATAGCAGCTCAGTTTGAAGGGGATGCGGCCCGTATCCTAATTGTAGAAAAGGCAAAGGCCGAGGCAGAAAGTAAGCGTTTACAGGGTCAGGGAATCGCCGATCAACGAAGGGAAATAGCACGTGGTTTGGAGGAATCTGTAGAGGTACTTAATAAAGTGGGAATCAATTCCCAGGAAGCCTCAGCACTAATAGTGGTTACCCAGCATTATGACACCTTACAATCTATTGGGGAAGAGACCAATACAAATCTAATACTATTGCCAAATTCTCCACAGGCCGGGAGCGATATGCTAAACAATATGGTTGCCTCTTTTACGGCCAGCAATATGATTGGGGAATCCATGAAAAAACAGGCTCCCAAAAAGAAAGATAACAGTTAAGCTCTAGCCCAAAATAACTGATTAAATCCAAAGAAAAAACCTTCTACTACCCTATTCAAATTGTAGTAAAAGGTTTTTTTTACGTTTATATTTCAATACTTCTAACCCATCTTTTTAAGTATCTTTTTGGCCACAAAGGACAACAACAATTTCTTGGCCACCCCTTTAAAACCTCCCAAAATATTAGTAGGATAAAAACTGGATTTGAGTGAGTTAAGGTGAAATTTTAATTGTTCACTATCCACTTGCCGTTGCAATCGCAAGATTTTCAACTCTTGATCAATCTCATCAAATGAACTAAATGCGTATTTTCTCATAATTCAATCATCAAAATAATATTCGGAAAATTTCTTCAATATAGGTCTGTCCAATCTTTCTCGGAACAGGTATAACAACCAGCCCACAAGCAAATAGAATATACCAACCGATACAAAACCGAGAAATGTATTCTCCAACCAGAGCCCCATACCATATGCCATCCCAAAAGACAATATGAATAGAGCCAGGAGCGCTATACTTCCAATGAGAAGCAATTTTACCATACCAGATATACTACGCATCAATATTTTAAATGCCTGAAGTTTGTAATACTTCTCGGTATTTTCTAAATAAGAACGCATATCCTTATCGATATCAGAAAGATTTTCCTTTAGTTCGTCCAAGGCCATCGAAATACGACTTATTTTTGTAGTTGGGCGTTCTTATTCTTAAGGTCTACCAGCTTCTTTTCCAATGCGGATATAATATCATCTGCCTTATAACTCATATTGGAAAGGGTATCTTCCAACTTCTGTTCAAAATCTACCTTTTTGGCCTCTGCTGTTTTGGTAAGTTCTTCGGTTGCCTGAGAAATTCTATGCGAAATATCATCTGAGGCTTCCACTGCCTTTTTCTTTATTTTTTTTCTCGTCTTAACTCCTTTATCCGGAGCATAAAGGATTCCAACTCCTGCCCCAATTGCAGCACCAACCAAAAGTGCCAATAAAGTATTTCCACTGTCGTTTGTCATAATTTTATCTGTTTTTAATTAAACTTATAATTATCCCAATTATATTGTATTGAGGAACACCCTCAAGAAAAGAATTAGACCAAAAGGATCATAATTTTAAAATCACCCACTGCAATCCAAACCAGGAAACAATAGTTGATTTACTATAATTGGATATATTCCAAAATTAGCGGGTAAGCACCTATGAAAATGCCACTATCCAATAAACTTTTGACTTGAATCCCAATTATTGCCACATTTGTTAGAAAAACGAAAAATAAAGCTATCTGAGACACGTATGAAGCTTAGGGAAAGGAATTACCTTAGACAAATAAAAAACCACAGCATATAAGAGCTATGGTTATCATTTTAAATAGAAAATACCAATTGTTATATCCTATCTTATAAACTTAATTTATACTACTTTTTTTCCTGTATTTTAGTGAAAGGGTTCCCTTTGTCCACGTCTATTAAAAATCAAAATTTATAAGTTACCAGCCTTATCCATATTACAGGAGAGACCCATAAAAATAACACTACCCATAAACTTTTGAGTTGAATACCAATTATTGCCACATTTTAAAAAAAGAAAAATAAAGCCTTTTATTGCACCTATGGACCTTGGGATAAGGAATTACATTAGAATAAAAAAAACCACAGCAAATATGAGCTGTGGCCTCCTTTTTTAATAGAAAATACCAATTGTTATATATTTTCCTATAAGCTTAATTTATACTATTTTTTTTCCTGTATTTTTGCCCAAGTATCCCTTAAGCCGACCGTTCTGTTAAAAACCAGTTTTTCAGGGCTACTATCTTTATCAATATTAAAATAGCCAATTCGTTGAAATTGGAAACGCTCTCCTATTTTGGAATCTGCCAAACCTGGTTCTACCTTGGCGGTAATAATCTTTAGTGAATCTGGATTAATAAAGTCCAAAAATTCCTTGTCCTTATGCGCGTCCGGAGTTTCATCCGTAAAAAGTCGATCATATAGCCTTACTTCGGCCTCCAAAGCATGGGTTGCAGATACCCAGTGCAGTGTACCCTTAACCTTTCTTAAACTCTCCTCTGTTCCACTACCGCTCTTACTTTTAGGATCATAGGTACATTGAACTTCAACAATATTCCCATCGGTATCTTTTGTGCAAGATTCTGCTTTAATGATATAGCCGTTTTTTAGTCTTACCTCACCGCCCAGTTTCAATCTAAAGAATTTTCTATTCGCTTCTTCCTTGAAATCTTCCTGTTCTATGAACAATTCTCTGGAAAAAGGCAACTCTCTAGACCCTGCCGACTCATCCTCGGGATTATTTTCAGCATTTAACCACTCCTCTTCCCCTTCGGGATAATTGGTAATCACCAATTTTAAAGGGTTTAAAACAGCCATAACCCTTGGAGCAATCTTGTTAAGGTGCTCCCGTACATGAAACTCCAATAAGGAAACATCCACAACATTATCGCGTTTGGCAATACCAATTGTATCGGCAAAATTCCTAATAGACTCCGGTGTATAACCTCTTCGTCTCAATCCGGATATGGTGGGCATTCTGGGATCGTCCCAGCCATTTACAAAACCCTGTTCTACCAATTGAAGCAATTTTCGCTTGCTCACAACAGTGTGACTAAAATTTCTACGGGCAAATTCCCTTTGTTTTGGCCTTACCAGATCCCTGTCTACTATCTGATCCAAAAACCAGTCGTACAGTTCCCTATGCATAGCAAATTCCAGGGTACATAAGGAATGGGAAACCTGTTCTATATAATCGCTCTCCCCATGGGTCCAATCGTACATAGGATAAATACACCAATCGGTATTTGTCCTGTGATGGGCCCTATATAAAATACGATACATTATGGGATCTCGCATTAGCATATTGGATGAGGACATATCTACTTTGGCCCTTAATACATGCTCCCCTTCCTTATACTGGCCGTTCTTCATGTTTTGGAACAACTGCAGATTCTCTTCCACAGACCTATTCCTAAACGGACTTGGCGTACCAGCTTCTGTTGGTGTCCCTTTTTGGGCGGCAATTTCTTCGGAAGTCTGGCTATCCACATAGGCCTTTCCCTCCTCAATAAGCTGTATTGCCCAATCATATAACTGTTGAAAATAATCTGAAGCAAAACACTCCGTATCCCACTCAAATCCAAGCCATTTTACGTCCTCCTTAATGGCATCTACATATTCCTGCTCTTCCTTAGCCGGATTGGTATCATCAAAACGCAGATTAACGGGTGCCTTGTAGGTAATTCCCAAACCAAAATTAAGACAAATAGAACTGGCGTGACCAATATGTAAATAGCCATTGGGTTCTGGCGGAAACCTAAATCGCAGCTTTTCTTTTGGAAAGCCCTTGCCTAGATCCTCTTCTACAATATGCTCTATAAAATTCAGCGATTTTGATGCGTCACTCATATTATCATTTTAGATGCGCAAATGTAGCAAAAATGCAGGGAAAGCCGCCTATAAAAACCATATACCATACAATAAAGTGGGTTTCACAACAGTTTTAAATACCCTTACAACTTTAAATTTTTGGTCTTGGTATAATACAACATATTTGTGATTGCATACGTTGTAACCCAGCGTATTGCCATTTTTTGAAATAAGTTATCTTATAATTATCAACAATAAAGCTGGTAGTAACCCCTAACTACGACACACCATGGACATGAACAAAAAAAATAACCTACTAATTTTCGTTCTAACAATTATGATGTTGGGTAGTACCTCCCTACTGGCACAGACATTGAACCAACCCACTCCTGCAGACAATCCAAATCTAGCCGGAAATTCGGTTTGGACGGCAGCCTGTGGTTCGGCAAACTTTAACGAATACTATATTAATTTCACCTGGCTACCCAGTGTAAACAGTGACAATAAATTTATACTGGAATTATCGGACGCCAATGGGTCTTTTAGCAACCCAACGGAATTGGCCACCGTAACGGACAAAAATGCCAACTTTGACTTCGACATAAAATTTGCTTTACCCACAGACACCAGGGGCGATGGCTATCGCTTCCGGGTTAAACGTACCAGTCCGGCCAAAATAAGTCCCGTATCGGACGCCTTTGAAATGTACTATATCGATTTTAATTCCACCCTCGCTATTAGGGAATTGGGAGATACGGCTTCCACCCCATCACAAAAAATTCAGCTTTGTGACGGCGGAAGTACCACCTTGGAAGTATACAATGTAGAAAATGCAGAAACCTATCGGTATAATTGGTACCGCAACACTTCCCCTTTTACATCAGGTGGCAATGGATCTTCAATAACCGTTACAGAAAGCGGCTACTATGTGGTAGAACTGGACTATGGATCTACCTGTTCCGGATCTGCCAACACCCAATCCCTATCCATTGAGGTACAGATTGGATCCAGTGTAGGCCTAGCCTTAAATACCCCGCCCAAAACAGAATTATGCTCAGGCGAAAGTGCACCCCCATTGGAAGCCAATATGAACTATCCCGATCTTTATTATACCTGGTACAAGGACGGGAACATAATACAAGCAAGCACCCTTGGTGCATATACTTATGGCATAGACACCAACGATGCTACTTTTCCAGGGGACTATTCCGTTAAAATACAGGGAGACGGAATTTGTACGGAAACCTCCAATTCCGTTAGCATTACCAATGCCGGTATTTTTACCGTTACTAGGGACAATCCCGCCAATATGGTCATACTACCTGGAGCAACGGCGAATCTTGCCGTTTCATCTGACGCAGCTGCAGTTTCATACCAATGGTACAAAGACAATACGGCCCTAACCGGCGAAACTAACGCCAATCTCCTAGCCAATACCACAGGGGTTTATTACGCAGAAGTGACCCTTACAGGAGGTGCCTGTACCTCCGCTACCAAAAAATCTGAAGAAACCACCGTGGTGAACCCGGATTCCTTTGAAATACAGCTCGACTATAGTACAGCATATACCGAATGTACTAACACCAGTATAGTCCTGGAAGTAAGTCGCATTGACGCGCTACTATCCGATGGTAGCAAAACGGATGTTACCTCCGATCTTATAAATAGCTTTACCTATCAATGGCAACGTGATGGGTCCAATATATCAGAAAATAACCATAACATAAGCCTAACGGGCACCAACGAAAACGGAAGCTATAGGTTACTAGGCACTCTAGACAGTTTTAATGTAACCACCAACGAGCTGCCCGTACGCCTATTAACCAATGAAACCTTGACAATATCAGCAACAGGAACAGTTATATGTAATACAGCTGATTCCATTACCATCACTACCGATACTGATTTGACAGGGGAAAACTTCAGCTGGTTAAAAGACGGAACGGATCAAAACATAACAAGTAGTAGCCTACTGGCCAATGCTCCAGGTACTTACCAGCTAAGCATTGAAAAAAACGGCTGTACACTTAGGTCCAACGAAATCACCATATCCCCATTAAACGACTCCCTAATAGCTCTTAGTACAGCAAACAGTGAAGTGGTCTTCCCTGAAGGTGGCAGTAAAATAGTATCCGCTAGTGGAGCCAATAGTTATAAATGGTATGATCAGAGCAATAATCTGTTAAGTGATACGGACACGGTTACTATTACTAAAGAAGGCAGCTACTTGGTCACCGCAACTATTGACAATTGTGAAGTATCCAAATCGTTCTCTGCATCCTATCAGGACACTTTTGGTATTCCAAACGTAATAACTGCAAATGGGGATGGGTTTAATGACCAATGGATAATTCCCAATACATATACTAAAGACACCAATATCACAGTTATTATATATAATGATAAAGGGGAAGAAGTATTGAACCAACAACAATACAAAAACAACTGGCCAGAAGCATCCATGTCATTTCCAAAGCAGAATATGGTCTTTTACTACACCATTAAAAATGCCAAAGAAACCTTGAAAAAAGGGACCATAACCGTAATACGTTAAACCAAAATGTTTAAAAAAGCTTATCTATATATACTTCTATGTCTATTTAGTCTGCCCAATGCCATGGGTCAGGAAGAGAGTCCGTTTGTATCCTATGATGTTCCTTCGCAGAACCTCCTAAAGTTCAACCGATTCCTTATAAACCCTACCTTTTCTACGGTACGGGAAGACAAATCGTATATAAACCTACTACATAGAAACCAATCGGTATCCTTTAATGATAACAACCAGGATTATTTCTTAAGTTACAGTGGTAGGGTCAATGACCGTAGTGGTCTAGGGCTTAGCTTATACACCCAACGCGAAGGATTGATCTCCAACTATGGCGTTATGGCAAACTATGCCTATGGTATAAAACTAAGTGACAAATCAAACTTCACCTTTGGCGCCAACCTTGCCTATTACAACAGTGGATTTGACAGGAATAGGGCCAATGCCCTAGACCCTAATGATCCTGCTTTAAACGGATTGCAGGATTCCAATCTATTGTCTTTCCAACCAGGATTTAATATATCCTACGGCAAGTTTGATTTTGGGGTCTTTGCAGAAAACCTATTCGACTATAACCTTAAGACCAGCGAAACCATTACTGAATTCATGGACAAAACCTTCTCCGGACATTTACAATATACCCATCAGTTTGAAAATACGGCCGGAGTATTTGAACAAGGGCGTTTAATGCCTTTGGCCAGGGTACGTAAAATTGGAAATGAAGATGTAGTTTTAGGAGGCAGTCTAATCCTTGACCTACCCCGATTAGGGTGGATCCAAGGGGGCTATGATAGCTTTTATG
>JBFHGV010000113.1:0-7821 GCA_041582955.1 Arenibacter sp. | reverse complement strand
TTTGATCAACTTTTCATAAATATCCCGGCCTACCAGGGACAATGCCTGTTCTTCCAAATTCCTAGGGTTTTTTATCCCCTCCTGTTGTACCTGTTTATCTATAATGGCCCTTGCCTCTGCAGGTGTTTTCACCTTCCATAATTGATAAAAGGTATTCATATTAAAAGGCAGGTTATAGAGCTGGTCCCGGTAATTTGCCATAGGTGAATTGGTATAGCGGTTAAAGGCAACAAAGCTATTTACATAGTCCCAGATCTCCTTATCATTGGTATGAAAGATATGGGCGCCGTACTTATGCACGTTAATCCCTTCAACCTCCTCACAATACACATTGCCCCCCAGATGGGAACGCCTGTCTATTACCAAACACTTTTTTCCTTTTTTTTGGGCCTCATGGGCAAATACAGAACCAAAGAGTCCGGCTCCAACAATTAGATAGTCATATTTCATTTATGAATATTTACAACAGGCTGCTATATTAACAAAGAGTAAAACTAAGTCATAATATGCTGGATTTTTATTGATTTCAAAAAAAAATGTGCTTTAGGATAACATAACTATATTTGCAGGGCATAATCAAGCTATTTAAAAATGTCCAATTTATTTTATATCTCCCGCAACTACAAAGCTACTAACAGTGCCGCTTCCAAGCCCAAAACAGACTGCGAACGTATATTGGATACCATTGGATTCCAGAATCTAGGTTTTAAACAGACCACTTATGCCAGTTCTGCCATAGGTGCGGTCATTAGTTTTTTGGGCATTACCAAAGGAGTCATCCGTTTGCCCAAACAAGCAACCTTGGCCATACAATACCCACTTAGTAAATACTATAAATACATTACTAGCATTGCGAGGATAAAAAAGTGCAAAATTATCCTCATTGTTCATGATGTTAAGTACCTCATGGGCAAGAACAAGGACATTGCCAGGGAGATGAAAAAATTTGCCTGTGCCGATGTAATCATTGTTCACAATGACAGCATGAAAAAATGGTTCCAAGACCAAGGATCCAAGGCTAAATTGGTACCCTTGTACCTCTTTGACTATCTGGATGATACAAATACCTATACAGCTCCGGCCATGTCCAAGAAAAGCACCTTTGACGTAGTATTTGCCGGTGGTCTTGGGATGCAAAAAAGTGCCTTTATCTACAAATTGGATGCCTTAAAGAACAATAGCTTCCATTTAAAACTCTACGGAAGCGGTTTTATACGGGAAGATATAGACCCTTCCAACTCTATCATAAGTTTTGAGGGCATGTTTTCGCCAGACGATGTAGCCAAACATATAAGGGGCTCTTTTGGCCTGGTATGGAACGGTAATTCCATTCACGAATGTGCCGGTCATTTTGGACAATACCTATTATACAACAACCCCCATAAGACCTCCCTGTATTTGCTCTGCGGATTGCCCATCATTATTTGGGACAAAGCCGCTGTTGCCACTGTCATAAAGGAGCGTCAACTTGGGATCTGTATATCCTCTTTGGAGGAATTGGACCAAAAACTAAATAACCTGTCCGATGGGGATTACCAACAAATGGTAAAAAACGTTGCTGAAGTAAGAAAACAAATTATATCGGGAGGGTTTTTAAAAACCGCAATGGAAAAAGCCCTTTTACACCTGTCTTAACCCTAAAAAAAGCGCTTTCTTAATCCAAATGGGGCAGTTTAAAATTGTCCAAGGGACTCGCTTCCTTCATAGCTGCCTCTATTTCCTTGATAGTCCTAGGGGCCATTTTGGATAAATTTACGGGGCCATTCCTGCTAATGAGTATATCGTCCTCTATACGCACCGCTATACCCCACCATTTTTTTTCACAAGCACTGCCCTCCGGGATGTAGATGCCCGGTTCTACCGTAATCACTGTATTTTCCTTCAGGGGTCCATAGGTACCCTTGTCATGTACATCCAGTCCCAAATAATGAGACGTGCCGTGAGGGAAGTACTTACCAACCTCCTTATCGTCTGCTATGATCCCCAGTTTTTTTAAACCCTTTGCTATGACCGCCTTTGCCGCTATTCCCGGGGCTTGGAAAGGCGCCCCTACCACACTGGCCTTAATACCGGCTTCCTGAGCCTCATAAACAATATTATATATTTGTCTTTGCTCTTTACTAAAAATCCCATTGGCAGGAATGGTTCGGGTAACATCGGCCGTATAGCCATGATATTCAGCTCCTAGGTCCATTAAAACCAATTCATTGCCCACCATAGGTTTGTTATTTTCTATATAATGCAATATACAGCCATTGTTTCCTCCACCAACAATGGAAGGGTAACCCTCGTATTCCGCACCGTATTTCTTATAAACAAACTCATGTACACCTTGTATTTCCGTTTCCGACATATTGGGATGCATTGCCTTCATAACCTCCAATTGTCCGACCGCAGAAATTTCCACGGCCTTTTTTAAAAGCTGCAGTTCTTCCTTGGTCTTTGTTTCCCGTAAAATATTCATTATTTCCCCCAACATATTGCTATCCAAATTGTTCGATTTTAGCTTAAGGGAAACCTGTTCTTTAATTTCAGCCCTAGTCCTTACATCGGCAGCTCCTACATAACCCAACAACAAAGTATCGGAATTTAATTCCTTATGATACCTCAGATAGCGTCCTAGGGTTTGGGCCACATTGGCCGTATTTTCAATTTCTGTAGACTTGATCATAGTGTATAGCTGCTGCCTGATTGGGTCGTAATCCGATGGGTAGTTGGATTTCTCTTTAAAACTGCGTATTAAATCATAAAGGTCCGCTGGGTCATTACTATCCCTATAGTCATGCTTAAAATTGAAAAACAATACCTTATCAAACTTGGAGAAATCTATTGGGGAAATAATAAAATCTTCGGCATTAAAAGCGTGTGCAAAGCCCAGTTGGTCTTTAACCCCTTGTACCCCCAAACGTCTACCGTTCCACTGTTCGGCCTTTT
Source organism: Arenibacter sp. (assembly GCA_041582955.1). Lineage (GTDB taxonomy): Bacteria > Bacteroidota > Bacteroidia > Flavobacteriales > Flavobacteriaceae > Arenibacter. Next base: position 4,887 of record JBFHGV010000113.1, on the reverse strand, counting down.
CGTCCCTTTTTTGAACATAGAGCACCTCATTAAAACTACTACCTGTTGCGTCACTTTGCACCTCCGAAAAAATGAGCAATACCGCATTGGGCTCCTTATATCCTGTTAAATAATAAAAATCGGGATCCTGATGGTATACGTAGTCCACATCATTTGCCCTATTCCTTACCGCATTGGCAAAAAAAACAGCCACACTATTCTTGGGCATTAAATCCCTGACCGCCTTACGTCTTCCCCTATGGAAATCGGCCGATAAATAATCTGTTGGAACATCCTGTGACCAACTATATAAACCTAAAAAAAGGAAAAAACAGCCTACTACTGCATTCTTCATAAAACCTCAATATTATATCTAGATCCAAAATTAGTAATTTTAAACAGCAGTTATCATGCCCTATTGCCAAAATGATATCATGATGCCCTGTTCTGGTCATTCCCCATTCTTAACCGCAAATATTGGCGCCAAGCCCCAAAAAAAGCTTAATATCAAATTTAGGTGCTGCTCCTAACTTCTCTCTATTAACATTTTTTTATGTAAAACAATAAGTATATAGATTTTCTCATAGATTAATTTTCGATATTTTTACCCCCTAATCATATCCAATGAAAAATACTACACTGACAAAAGTCCATGAAGGGCTTGGTGCCAAAATGGTACCATTTGCAGGATACAATATGCCCGTTTCCTATGAAGGGGTCAATGCAGAACACCAATCCGTTCGGGAAGGTGTGGGTGTTTTTGACGTATCACATATGGGGGAATTCCTTATTGGTGGGCCAAAAGCCTTGGACCTTATACAAAAAGTAAGCTCCAACGACGCATCCAAATTAACCATAGGAAAGGCGCAATACAGTTGTTTGCCCAATGAAACCGGAGGTATTGTAGACGACCTAATCGTATATAAAATTAAGGAAGAACAGTACCTACTCGTTGTAAACGCCTCCAATATTGAGAAGGACTGGAATCATATTAGCAAATACAACCAAGATTTTGGTGCCGACATGCGGAATATATCCGATGGCTATTCCCTTTTGGCCATTCAAGGCCCAAAAGCAGTAGAGGCCATGCAGTCTCTTAGTTCCATAGATTTGTCAGCCATAAAGTTCTACTCTTTTGAGGTGGCCGACTTTGCCGGGATAGAACATGTTATAATTTCAGCTACCGGCTATACTGGTTCCGGTGGATTTGAAATATATTGTAAAAACGAAGAGGTAGAACAGATCTGGGACAAAGTATTTGAAGCCGGAGCTCCTTACAACATAAAGCCTATTGGATTAGCTGCCCGTGACACCCTGCGTTTGGAAATGGGCTACTGCCTATACGGTAATGATATTAACGATTCTACCTCCCCTATTGAGGCCGGTTTGGGTTGGATAACCAAATTCACCAAAAACTTTGTTAATAGTGAGGCCTTGGCCAAGCAAAAAGAAGAGGGCGCAGCTAAAAAATTAGTGGCGTTTATGTTAGATGGGAAAGGTATTCCTAGACAGGGTTATGACATTGTTGATGAAGAAGGAAATAAAATAGGTGAGGTTACCTCGGGTACCATGTCCCCATCATTGGGAAAAGGTATTGGCCTTGGCTATGTGCCTTCTAAAAACTCCAAAATAGGCACCAATATACAAATACAAATAAGGAAGAACACGGTTCCGGCTACAATAGTAAAATTGCCATTTTATAAAGGTTGACATAGGTTAGAATTGAGTTTGGAAAACGAAGGTGATAGAATGAATAAAATACTCATATTAGGGGCAAGTGGTTTTATAGGTAATGCCATCTACAAGGAATTGCATTCCTACTTTGACACCTACGGAACCTATCATTTATCCCGAAGGAGCTTTGAAAACAACCAGCAGTTCTATAGGTATGACTTGGAGGAAGATGATATTTTCGACATTCTGGAGGAGGTTAAGCCCCACCTGATTATTTCGGCCCTTCGGGGAAACTTCCAAGCCCAGGTCATTGCCCATCAACATATGGTAGAATACATTCAAGATAAGGATTGTAAGATATTTTTTATCTCCTCGGCGAATGTTTTTGATGCTTATAGCAAATATCCCTCCTATGAAAATGACAAGACCCTATCCCAGAGTATTTATGGCCGCTTAAAGATCAAAATAGAGAACATGCTGCTTAGGATATCGCCCTCTAAAATGGCCATATTAAGGTTGCCCATGGTCTTTGGGAACAATTCCCCACGAATAAAGGAAATAAAGACAGCTTTGAGCAATAACGAATCCTTGGAGGTCTTTCCTAATTTGATCATGAACGTCACCAATGACGACAAGCTTACCCAACAAATACACTACTTGATCAACCATAACAAATCAGGAGTTTTTCATTTGGGCAGTGTAGACCTAATTCACCATGAAGATTTTATAAAGGAAGTAGTAAAAAGATTGGGCCACTACAACCCCATATACAAACGCGTCTTTACCACCAATGAAGATCGCTATTTGGCGGTATTGCCAAAAATTAACCCCTTGCCCAAGAACTTACAATTCACCTATCAAGACATAATAGACCATCATATCTTTAGCGAATAAACCCTGTCCATTGTAGCGTTTTAATTAACTTTATAAAAACTATCGAAATGAAAAAACTATCAGAAAAGGAAATAGAAAAACATTTGAATGAATTGGACGGTTGGGAATTGGTAGACGGTGCCATTGAGACCTCGTTCGAATTTAAGAACTTTAAGGATGCCTTCTCCGTAATGACGCGCATTGCCTTTGAATGTGAGGCCCAGAACCATCACCCAGACTGGAGCAACGTATACAACTCCCTCAATATAAGGTTATCTACACATGATGCCGATGGTGTAACGGAAAAAGATTTCAAATTGGCCCACAGTATTGAGGAAATTATAGAAAGCTAGCACCCAAGGCACTTGCATCAGCAGTAAAAATTGTTAAATTTGTTTCAAATTATTCTAATAAAATAAAGAAATGGGAAGAGCTTTTGAGTTTAGAAAAGCGCGTAAAATGAAAAGGTGGTCCGCCATGTCAAAGGCCTTTACCCGTATAGGCAAAGACATTGTTATAGCAGTTAAAGAAGGTGGACCCGATCCAAATTCCAATGCTAGATTAAGAGCCGTTATTCAAAATGCCAAGGCGGCCAATATGCCCAAAGACAATGTAGAAAGAGCCATAAAAAGAGCTTCGGATAAGAGTTTGGGCGATTATAAGGAAGTTCTTTTTGAAGGATATGCCCCCCATGGGATCGCCATATTGGTAGAAACTGCAACCGATAACAATACCAGGACCGTAGCCAATATACGAAGTTACTTCAATAAATGTAACGGTAGCTTGGGTACTTCCGGTTCTGTTGAGTTTATGTTTGACCATACCTGCAATTTCAGGATACCTGCAGAAGGGATAGACCCTGAAGAACTGGAACTGGAAATGATCGACTTTGGTGCAGAGGAAGTTTTTTCCGATGAGGACGGTATACTGATCTACGCTCCTTTTGAGAGTTTTGGAGCCATTCAAAAGGAATTGGAAAACAGGGAGATTGAAATTCTATCCTCTGGCTTTGAGCGTATCCCACAGGTTACCAAAGAACTAAGTGAGGAAGAAGCGGCAGATGTAGAAAAACTTCTTGAGAAAATTGAGGAAGACGATGATGTGCAGAACGTATATCATACTATGCAAGAGTAGCCAAAAATTAACTACACTATAAAAAAAGAGGCCCAAACTGTGGCCTCTTTTTGGTTCTATACCTTATACTCCGGTCTTAATAATCTCTCATAATCCGCTATAAGGCGGCGATATTATTTATTGCTGCTCATTTTCTGTTTGCAGCACTAAGGATTTATTGAGGGTTAGAAAAACAGTACCATCATCATCTGACTTTTTTACCGAAGTGATAAAATTGTTCTGTTGGTTGCCTGTTGCCACAATGGGGTTTCCGTACCATTTGTTTCCATTGTTTATAAAGATATTATTGGTGATGGTAGTTTTGGAATCATATTTAAACCCTCCACCTGTATTGAGTATGGTTCCTCTATTTCCCTGAAATACGTTACCATCAAAAAGGGTATTATTGGCCCCCAGGGTATCACGGCCCCATGATGGAGTATCCCCAATTTTACTTGAAAAAGTAAATAAGAGATGTCCGGTATTCTCCACAAAGTTGGAATTTAACACCTGATAGCGGTTTACCCCCCTAAAACTGGCAATTTGCCCATAATTCTTTTTAAAGGTACAGTCGTTTATTTTTACATAGTTCTCCGTAGAAAAAATTAGACCACGGTTATAGCTAAAGGTAGAACGAGTTACCGTAATCCTGTTGGTATAGTCACTTTCATTGTCAGAGGTGTAAAGAGGTGTAGACCCGCCATGGCTCCTAAAGAGTGTGGCCGAATTATTCTTAAAAGTTGACTCGGTGATGCTAATGCTGGAATGCTCGCCCCTAGACCAAAAAGCGGTAGGATTGTCAATACCCGAAACCGCAATTTCAGAGGCCTTTACGGTTGATCCAGACACATCAAAAATTGTCCCCTGGCTATAGTTGTTGGCAGAATTGGTAAAGGTAAAGCCCGAAATTTCCAAACTAAACCCTTTTTGAACCACAAACATGCGATAGCTGTCCCTGCCCGAAATAACCACCTTTTCGGCTCCTGGACCTATAATACTAATATTGCTGTTAATTGGCGGCAAATTTGAAGACAGATTTAGGGTACCTGATAGGCCCGACTTAAATTTGATTTCCTTTACATCACTGTCCTTATTGGCCGTATTTATAGCCCAACGCAAGGTACCTTCGCTATTAGTATCATAAAGGCTACTGACCGTCAATTCATTTTGTGCAAGAGATACCGAAAAACACAAGATAGCTAAAACAAAGTATAGAATTTTATGTCCTTTCATTTCCGATGTACTTTA
>JBFHGV010000112.1:0-7832 GCA_041582955.1 Arenibacter sp. | reverse complement strand
TCGTCTGTCCATTTGGTGGGTGTGCTACCACCTATCGCCAAATAGGTTACTGCACTTTTAGGAGTGGCACCATGCCAATGTTCTATGTTGGGAAGGCATTTGATTACATCACCAGCGCGCATCACTTGTACTTCCTTGCCTTTTTCCTGATAAAAACCAACTCCGTTAGTGATCAACAATTGTTGGCCGTCTGGATGTAAATGCCAGTTAAGAAATGCTCCAGGTGCTGAAACCGCTTGGGCTACGCTATGTTTAAAAGTTTCATCAGCATCTACAACGTGCGTAAGCCAAATATCACCGGTATGGTGTACGTTTTTCGCTTTTGCCCCCATAGGAAAAATAGCGTCTTGCGCAAAGGAAGATATGCTTAGCATACCTATAAAAAAGCCTATCAATAATGCTCTCATTTTGTTTTATTTAATTGATTTAGATTATAAATTACCTTTGCCAAAGCTATGGTATAATTCATAGGATAGGCTTACCACAATTACGGATTTACCTACCATTATTACGGATTTCAGGGGTGTAAACCATTTGCTCACAAAGCATTAACTAAATTCGAACAACAGTTTTCTTCTATGTCCAATACAAAAAGATTAGATATGGGTCGATGATTATTGTTCCAAATTTAACTTTAGGTACAGTGTACCCAGAGCACTTCATTATAATTTTTTAAGAAAAAGGTGGGATTTACCCCTCAGGAGTATCGGATGTTGAACAGATAGCTTCCAGCATCCAAAGTTACTCGCCCATCTCGAACTAGAACTTTTATTTTTTGAAAACCATCGACATCGATTCAGGATCAATAGCTTCCATATCAATCAGTTTTAAATCCTTTACCATTTCTGCTGTGGTTGATTTATACTTTTGAAAATGAGGTGTTTTCAAATGCGATTCGTAAGCCTCCTTATTGGCATAAATTTCCAAAAGTCGTATCTGTGTAGGATTTTCCTTTTGAAACATGGGGTAAATGCAGATTACCCCGGGCTCCAGCCTAAGTGATGCTTCCGACTCCTCTTTGAGTATCTCCAAATATTCATCCAGATAGTCCGTCTCAATTTCAAGTTCTGCGATGCGAACCATCATTTTCCCTTGATAAGTATCCGCTTTTAGGGCATCATCGCTTTGCCCCAAACCAATTATAGGCATATGCAGTAATACCAATAACAGCCCCAATTTTTTAGTCAGCATAGTGTCATTTTTTATCCAACCCTTTTTCTTTTAGCCATTCCGCTAGCAGTACGGCTACCTTTTCATTGTTCAGGTCGGACATCGGAAAGTGCGTATTTCCCTTAAGACCCTTTTCTGGAAGGTGTACCAAGGTGACATCACCCCCATGCTTGTTCACCGTGGCCGTCCAAAGCTTTGCCATTTGCAAGGCGGCACGCCATTGTTCCTGGCCAGGATGCGCTACAGGTTCGTTGGGTATATAATCCCCATAATAGATAACAATGGGTATTTCCGTCAATCGTTTAAACTCTGTCATGGGAACGCTTCTCGCACTTAATGCTCCTCCCACGTAGGGGATGGTCTCAGGGACTTCCCCTTCTGGAAAGACAAAATTACTGCCGGGTTCATAGGATGCAATACCTTTGATGTTCCCATTTTTTAAGGCCGTCAACCAGCCTTGGCCGCCACTATGGGAATGGGTTACCAAAACACCTGGTCCAATCTTATCGAACAGAGTGGAAACCGCCTCTATATTAAGGTTGATGTTCAATGGTCCCGTATCAGGAGTAATTTGCCTAAAGAACTGGTTCAGCGCCTCTGGATCATCAGAAAACTGAACATCTGGATAAAATGTGCTTCCCGTCCCCAATCTGAATATCCCAAACCACAACTGATCATCCGTGGCTGCCGAAATCGTAGTAGGTTCCGTGCTCCTCCCGGATAATCCCCTACGGGGCTGGTCAATAAGGAATATGGGAAAATTACGCCTTAAAAATAGCGTTTGAAATCCCTCCCTACCATCTGGGGTCGTTTGCCAGGTACGCATGCTCTGTCCATACCCATGCCAAAAAACCAAGGGTAATTTATTTGCATTATCAGGAATCTGATAAAATATGGTGGCGTGATCCCCATGCAAGGTTTGTCCTTCGGTAGCCTGATTGGAAGGGTTGAAGGCTCCATGGGCAACCGGATCAAAAGTACCGGGGCTGGTTTTAACGCTACCACCCACGGTAAAACTGCCTTGCTCTAAAAGGGTAACGGGCTGCTTTTGAGCATAAACATCATTTACCAATAATTGAACTATTAAAAGCAATAACCATGTTGTCTTTATGTATTTTTTCATCACTAAGATTTTATTAATTTGAAAGTATGTTGGTACTTCTTAATTCCCATTTAAATATTGTTCTTCGGTCACAGGATATAGCCATTTCGTTGGACCGTCAACTCTGCTTGTTATAGCGATTTGTATGAACGATTTTTCTGCGCTTGCACCGTGCCAATGCGGAGTGTTTGCAGGGCATTTGACCACATCGCCTTTTCGCAGTATTCTTTTCCTGCTTCCTTCTTCTTGATAGTACCCTTCGCCTTCCAAACTCATTATAATTTGTCCTTTGGGATGCGAATGCCAGTTGGACCTAGCCCCGGGATCAAAGGTTACTGTTCCCACTGAATTTTGGTTCACACTATCCGCCATTACTTGCATATGTACCCAAACATCACCAATGAAATTATTGTTCGTGACCTTTTCCCCTTTCGGGAAAATCAATTCTTGTTGGGAATTCAAATCGACCGTATGATTTTTCTCGGCTGCTTGCTTGCAGGAAAATATAAACGTTCCCATCAATATAATCGCTAAAAGATTTTTTCTGTTCATAGGTCTGTAGTTGAAAGATTGTTTTGGTAAAAGTCCACTAATTTATTTACTGCTTGATTCACATATTCTGGCTTCCAATAGGTTTCTATATGCGTTGCACCTTCGATAAGGAACAATTCCTTGCTTTTCGCATTGGTCGCCTTTGGAAAGGCATCCAAGGTCAAATATAATGTTTGGGCATTGCTGCCAGCAATCATTAATAAAGGTTGGTCTATAAGGTCAATATCGTCAGTAGCATTCCAGGCCATTAAATCCATTAAACTGCTTGTGGTGTAAAGAAAAGTCGAATTGGGGTGGGCGTGGGTCCTAAAATAATATTCATAGCCTTGACGATAAAAAAGAGTTGAAACTTTTGCTAGTTCTTCGTCGGTAATACCGTCTATACCGGAATAAACGATTTCGCCGCCCCCAGCCTCCTGTGCTCTTGCCTTTGAAGCTTGCTTTAGCCTTTCTTGAATGGTCGAAATCTGCGAATTCAAAAAGCCATTTTTCCGTACAATTCCTGTATTGAACATACTCAAGGTTGCCACTGCTTTAAATCGTTTATCCGATTGAACCGCTTTCAACGTATAGCCTCCTCCGCCACAAATGCCCAAAGCACCTAAACGTTCTCTATCCACACCAGGATACTGTGAAATAAAATCGGCCATTCCTCGGATATCTTCGGTACGAAATTGGGGTTTGTCCGCATGGCGCGGCTGGCCCCCACTTGCACCCTGATAGGCAGCATCTGCCGTAATGGTAATATAACCGGCCTCTGCCAAATGCTGTGCATATAGGCCTGCTGTCTGTTCCTTTATCCCTCCGTTAGGATGTGCAATTGTTATTGCCGGATATTTCTTTATCCGGTCATAATTGGCTGGTGTATAAACATTGGCCGCAATATCGATTCCGTTCAGTTTGTAGGTAACAGGATGTAAGTTGACTTTTCCATCCACATTCTCCGTAATTGCTCCCTCATATATCAATCCAAAAGGATTTTTCTCGCTTTGTGCCCTAATCGTCTGATGTATTGATAACAGACTCATTAAAATGAATAATCCTATATATTTCATTTCCTTACTGCTTTTTAGATTCCAATAATTCGTTCAATACTTTTTTGGCCGAATCGATTTTTTCCTGATCTACATTTTTCCCCACCACATCCATCAATTCCTTCAATTGAATTGGCGTGATTCCTTGAATCAAACAGATGTTCATGTGCGAGCGCAACATAGGTTCCACACCGCCAATCGTTGCCAGAACGGAAACCGTGACCAGTTCCCTTTGCCGATAATCCAAAATGTCTCTGTCGAAAATATCCGCAAACAGATGCTCCTTCAAAAAGACTTCGATGATCGGGGCGAATTGGGCATAATCGGCCGGAGGACCGTCCAATTTGGCCTGTACCAAGGTTTCCAAATTCGCTTTGCCCCGTTCGTATTTTGTACGGTTATCCTCTATTGGGGCAGCTTCCGCCCCTAGCTGATCTTCCACTCCTTCCGCCTTGCGTTCGTCCAAAACTTTGATAAACGTCCGTAAACCACGTAGGCTCCTTGGAAATCCGCAGTAGGCATACAGATGCACCATGACTTCCTTGATTTCGTTTACGGTCAATCCGGCATTTAGACCTTCCGTTAAAGCGGATTCCAAAATTTGCAGGTCGCCTTTTGCGGTCAGCGATGCAATGGTAATGATCGATTGTTGCTTAGCATCCAAATTCAAGATTGTATTATGTTTGGATTGGGCATTCACATGATTTGTTACACCAAGAAACGCAGTAGTCACTATGGCAATACCAATTGTTAGAAGCTTTTTCATCCTATTATTATTATTTTTAATTTTTCGCTATTGGCTAGCGGTTTATCATTTTCTGGTTTGCTTCGGAATAGCGTTCACCCACCAAATCAATCTTTGAGGTAGCCTCCGTAATTTGTTGCAGTTCCCCATCTGTAAAAGTAATACCGGTAGCCCCTAAATTTTCTTCCAGCCTTGAAGACTTTGTAGTACCGGGAATGGGTACGATCCATGTTTTTTGATAAAGAATCCAAGCCAAAGCAACTTGTGCCGGAGTGGCCTCTTTTTCCTTGGCAAAAGCCGTAACCAAATCTACCAAAGCAAAATTATCCCTCAGGTTCTCTTTGGAAAATCGAGGCACGGTACTTCTAAAATCATTATCGGAAAAACTGGCATTCCTATCTATTTTGCCTGTCAAAAATCCTTTCCCCAAGGGACTAAAAGGTACAAAACCGATACCCAATGCTTCCAATACGGGCATAATTTCTTCTTCCGGCTCCCGCCAAAACAATGAATATTCGCTCTGCAAGGCAGTAACCGGTTGCACCAAATGTGCTCTTTTGATTACTTCGACACCTGCTTCGGAAAGCCCAAAATGTTGCACTTTTCCCTCAGCTATTAAATCCTTAACCGTACCCGCAACTTCCTCAATGGGAACCTTTGGGTCAACCCGATGCTGATACAATAAATCTATTGTATCTACCTGTAAACGCTGTAAGGAAGCATCCACCATATTCCGAATAGTGTCAGGACTACTGTCCAAGCCCGTCACTTTTCCATCTTGATAACCAAAACCAAATTTTGTCGCTATTTGTACCTGATCTCTAAACGGTTTTAAGGCCTTTCCTACCAATTCCTCATTAATATAAGGCCCATACACTTCGGCGGTATCAAAAAAGGTTACCCCCATTTCAACCGCTTTACGGATCAACTGAATCATTTCCTTTTCGTCCTTCGCAGGGCCATATCCAAAACTCATCCCCATACAACCGAGACCGATTTCCGATACTTTCAGATTCTTTCCTAATGTTCTTGTTTTCACTTTTTACTTTTTAAAGATTATCCCAATCAGTTCATCATGTTTTAAACTTTACGGATAAAGATAGTGGCCGAAATCTTGTTCCCTATTCTTGGTTTAATACAAAAGTAGTGGGTCAAAAACCAAAAAGACTTACCCAAATTACGGTTATACCTACCACTATTACAGATTTTATAATAACCGTTTGAATTACTGGTAATCAATGGCTTATCTTTAACAAAAAATTAGAGGTCAATGAAAAATGTACTGCAAATCGACACCGTTGGAGATTATCTTAATTTGAGAAAACAAGAGGTGTTGCACCCTTTAGTGGGTATCGTTGATTTTGAGAACGTAAACAAAGAAGGCTACGAAAACAAAGACTATGATGCCTTTCATTATAATTGCTATGCTGTTTTCTTGAAGGATGCCAAGGGATGCAAAATGCATTACGGAGGGAAGCCATACGATTATGACGAGGGAACCCTTGTCTTTATGGCTCCCGGCCAAACCATTGAATTAAGCGGTTTTGACCCTGATTATGTGCCCAAGGGGTATGCAATACTTTTCCACCCTGATTTATTGATAGGTACGGAATTGGGCAAAAAATTACATAACTATAGTTTTTTCTCCTATTCAAGTAATGAAGCGCTACACCTTTCGGCCAAAGAACGGAAGGTAATTCTAAGCCTACTTGAAAAAATACAATTCGAGTTGGAACAAAACTTGGACAAGCATAGTAAAAAGTTGATAGTAGCCAATATTGAACTTTTTTTGGATTATTGCACTCGTTTTTATGATAGACAATTCATTACACGAGAAGTTGAAAATATAGGCTCCCTGGAGAAATTTGATAATTTGCTGAGCCAGTACTTTTCATCCGATAAACCACAAAAGCATGGTACTCCAACTGTGGGTTACTTTGCGGATCGTTTGCACCTTTCGCCCAACTATTTTGGAGATCTTGTAAAAAAGGAAACTGGAAAATCGGCCCAAGAGTACATCCAGAACAAGCTGATAGAAGTTGCTAAGGAACGCGTATTTGATCCATCAAAATCTTTAAGTGAGATAGCATATGAATTAGGGTTTAAATATCCACAACATTTCACAAGGCTTTTCAAGCAAAGGGTAGGGTATTCGCCGAGCGAGTTTAGGAATTTGAATTGAGTTTCGATTTATATGAAAATCAGATCTATTTATTCAGAAAAGGACAAGAAATAACGATAACAACAAATGCTTACTCCAACATGACAGAATAACGTGCTGAAAAGAGTCCATGGTCGAAAGTTTAAATGATATCCTAAAAACCAAGAGCTTTATCGAGCACACTAGCCGAAGAAGCTTTAGTGCATTTATTACCAACATGTTCTATGGCCTTATTGCCTATGCCATTTATCCTACTAAACCAAGCATCAATTGACTTCAAAGAAATAGTTAATCCTTACGATTCACAAATTATATGGGTAAGTAGTAAAACAATATTCAATTTTTATTTCCAATTCGATCCGTTTTCCAATTCCCGAACGCCAACCTGATTATCTAACTCCAATTTCTCCCTTAACATTTGCATATCATCGGATACCTTTCTCTCGATGACCTTAGCGTAAATTTGAGTTGTTGCCAGTTTGGTATGGCCCAGCATTTTGGAAATGGTTTCAATGGGCACTCCATTGGTCAGGGTGACAGTGGTAGCGAAGGTGTGTCTCGCCATATGAAAAGTGAGGTTCTTTTGAATTCCCGCAGGCTCTGCTATTTCTTTTAAATAGGCATTTAGTTTTTGATTTGAGATTTTCGGGAACAAGGTACCATTGATCATAGACCGTTTATCATTCATGTAACGCTTTATCAAATCCAATGCTTTTGATAGAAGAGGAATCTTGACTGCATTTCCTGTTTTTTGCCTTTTGGTAATGATCCAATAGCTTTTATCCACACCCAGTACCACACTATTCTTGGTCAAAAGCATTAAGTCTGCATAGCTAATACCAGTATAACAACTGAAAATAAACATATCCCTTACGGTCTTTAACCTTTCGGAGTCAATATTTAATTCCTCCAAATCCTTTAGTTCTTCGGCAGTTAAAAATCCCCTGTTTGTGGGAACCAATTTTTGTCTGAATTTACGGAAAGGGTCTTTGTCTATCCATTCAATTTGATAGGCCAGGGTAACCATTCTGCGAAGTCGCTGTATATGTTTCATAACCGCATTATTTC
>JBFHGV010000111.1:0-7894 GCA_041582955.1 Arenibacter sp. | reverse complement strand
ACTTGCAATCCACAGTCATACCCTTTGGATACTTCTTTAACATCATCCTTAAACCTCTTAAGTGAGGCTAGTTCCCCGGTATAGATTACCACACCATCCCTAATAAGTCTAATGCTGGAGTTCCTAAAGATCTAACCACTGGTTACCATACAACCTGCAATGGTACCCACTTTAGAGATCTTAAAGGTTTCCCTTATCTCTGCCGTACCGGTAATCTCTTCCTTCATTTCTGGAGAAAGCATACCCTCCATAGCATCTTTAAGATCGTTTATGGCATCATAGATAATAGAGTACATCCTAATATCTATTTCTTCTTTTTCGGCCACCTGTCTTGCGTTGCCCATAGGCCTCACATTAAATCCAATAATCACCGCATCGGAAGCAGAAGCCAACAATACGTCAGATTCCGTAATAGGCCCAACAGCCTTATGTATGATATTTACTTGAATTTCATCGGTAGATAGTTTCTGGAACGAATCGGTCAACGCCTCAACAGAACCATCCACATCACCTTTAAGAATAATATTCAACTCCTTAAAGTCGCCCAATGCTATTCGTCTTCCAATCTCATCAAGGGTAATATGACGTTGAGTCCTAACCGATTGCTCACGTAGCAATTGAGATCGCTTGGTAGCAATTTGTTTGGCTTCACGTTCATCTTCAAGAACATTAAACTTATCCCCTGCTTGCGGCGCACCGTCCAATCCTAAGATAGAAATTGGTCTGGAAGGCCCTACCTCTTTAACGCTATTACCGCGCTCATCGTGCATTGCCTTAATTTTACCACTACAGGTACCCGCCAATACATAATCCCCAATCTTCAGGGTACCGGCCTGGACAAGAATAGTTGAGACATACCCTCTTCCCTTATCCAAAAAGGCTTCAACCACCGTACCGTTCGCCAGCTTATCAGGATTGGCCTTTAATTCTAGAAGCTCTGCCTCCAAAAGTACTTTTTCCAACAATTCTTTAACACCCAGTCCTGTCTTGGCCGAAATGTCATGGGATTGAATTTTTCCTCCCCAGTCCTCGACCAACAAATTCATTTGGGCAAGACCCTCCTTAATTTTATCGGGATTGGCCGTTGGCTTATCTATTTTGTTTATAGCAAACACTATTGGCACACCAGCTGCCTGGGCGTGACTGATAGCCTCTTTGGTCTGTGGCATTATATCGTCATCCGCCGCAACCACAATAATAGCAATATCGGTTACCTGCGCACCACGAGCACGCATTGCAGTAAAGGCCTCGTGACCCGGTGTATCCAAAAAGGATATCATCTGTCCGTTCTCCAAGGTAACCCCATATGCTCCAATGTGCTGTGTAATACCACCGCTCTCTCCAGCAATTACATTCTCTTTCCTAATATAATCCAACAAAGAAGTCTTACCGTGGTCTACGTGACCCATCACGGTAACAATTGGCGCCCTTGGTTCCAAATCTTCCGGAGCATCCACTTCCTCCACAATACTTTCTTCCAGGTCTGCCGTAACAAACTCCACCTCATAACCAAATTCATCTGCTACTATGGACAAGGTTTCGGCATCCAATCGTTGGTTCATGGTTACCATGATACCAAGCGACATACAGGCCGATATAATTTTGGTAGTAGGCACATCCATCATTGTTGCCACCTCACTGGCGGTAACAAATTCGGTCACCTTTAATATTTTACTATCCAGTTCTTGCTGCTCAAGATCCTTCTCGGTCTGTTGGCGATGCTGATCACGTTTATCACGTCTGTACTTGGCCCCTTTTCCTTTTTTGGATTTACCCTGTAATTTCTCCAAGGTTTCCCTTACCTGCTTCTGCACATCTTCCTCGGTTGGCTCAACCTTGGCTGTAGGTGTAAAACGCTGTCCAGGACCTCTTCTCTGAGCAGGACCCCTTCCCCTTGGGCCGGCTCCCCTACCAGAACTATCTGATCCAGGTTTGCTAACAATTCTTTTCCTTCTCTTCTTCTTATCGGCAGAATCCCCAGTTTTGGGAGCTTCCTTCTTTTTCTTGGGCTTTTCAAACTTGGTAAGATCTATCTTATCTCCCATGATTTTTGGCCCCGAAAGTTTCTGGTATTTGGTAGCTATAACCTCACTCTCTCCGGTCTGACCCTCTTCCTTAGGAGCTTCCTCTTTAGCAGGCTCCTCTTTCTTGACCTCTTCCTTGGCCTGAACCTTGACTTCCTCCTTCTTAACACTTTCCTCCTTAGGAGCTTCTGCCTCCTTAACTTTTGGACTTTCCTTTTGCTCCGGAACTTCTACCACTTCCTTTTCAACAGGTTTCTCAACAGCTTTCTGAACAGCCTCTTTCTCCTGAACGGGTTCTGGAGCCTTTTCAACCTCTTTGGCAGGAACTTCCTCCTCTTTTTTCTCTGGAGTTTTTGGCGCAGCTTTTTTGCCGCCGTCCAAATCTATTTTCCCAACTGTCTTTGGCCCGGTAAGTTCTACCCTGGCCTTTATAACATTCTCCTTTTCGGCACGTCTCTCCCTTGCAAGTTTTTTCTCTTCCTGTTCTTGCTCCAACTGTAAACGAATAGCTTCTTTTTCTTTTCGTTTTTCTTCACCCACTTCTTTGGACGCAACTTTCTTGCTCATGTCCGTTTGGAACTCGTCCAATAGAACTTGATATACCTCATTGGATATTTTAGTGGTAGGCCTTGCCTCTATCTCATGTCCCTTGGAACCGAGGAAATCTACCGCCCGGTCCAATGAAATATTAAGTTCCCTTAGGACTTTATTAAGCCTTATCGTTGCATTATCTGCCATAAAAAAATAATTCCTATTCTTGTAATTTACTGCTAATATATAGTTTAATCTTCTAATTCTTCTTTAAGAATTCGCACAACTTCCAAAATTGTCTCCTCTTCAAGATCGGTTCTTTTTACCAAATCATCCACATCCTGCTCCAAAACACTTCTAGCGGTATCCATACCAATTTTCTTGAATTCCTCAATGACCCAAGCTTCAATTTCATCAGAGAACTCGGTAAGTTCAACATCTTCCTCGACACCTTCTCGGAACACATCTATCTCATAACCCGTAAGTTGACCCGCCAATCTGATATTATGACCTCCACGACCAATAGCCTTGGAAACTTCTTCTGGCCTCAAGTACACCTGGGCTGTCATTTTTTCATCATTCAGTTTCACTGAAGAAACCCTTGCCGGACTCAGCGCCCTGGTCACCAACAACTGTGGATTACCCGTCCAATTGATTACATCAATATTTTCATTGCCCAATTCACGAACTATTCCATGAATCCTAGAGCCCTTCATTCCCACACAGGCCCCTACCGGATCAATTCTATCATCATAGGAGTCAACAGCCACCTTAGCCTTTTCCCCTGGAATCCTAACGGCTTTCTTAATGGTGATTAAACCATCAAAAACTTCCGGTATCTCCTGAAAGAACAATTGCTCCAAAAACAACGGAGAACTTCTGGACATTATGATGGTGGGCTTGTTACCTTTAAGCTCCACACTTTCAATTATACCGCGAACATTATCGCCCTTTCTAAAAAAGTCCGAGGGAATTTGCTTGTCCTTTGGTAAAATTATCTCATTTCCTTCATCATCCAAAAGAATAATGGCCTTATGCCTAATATGATGCACCTCTGCCGTATATATCTCCCCCTCAAGGTCCTTAAATTGCTTGTATATCGTAGTATTGTCGTGCTCGTGGATCTTGGAGATCAAATTTTGTCTCAACGCCAAAATAGCCCTTCTCCCAAGATCAATAAGCTTAACCTCTTCGGACACATCCTCACCTACCTCAAAATCCGGCTCTATTTTCCTGGCCTCGGAAAGAGAAATCTCCTCGTTAGGATCCTCCACTTCGCCATCCTCCACCACAACCCTATTTCTCCATATCTCCAAATCCCCCTTATCCGGGTTGATAATAATATCGAAATTGTCATCGGAACCAAACTTTTTCTTTAACGCGTTTCTAAAAACATCCTCCAAAATCGCCATTAGCGTTACCCTATCTATGAATTTATCATCCTTAAATTCCGAGAAGGATTCGATTAGCGCAATATTTTCCATTTTTGAACTACAATTAAAATTTTAATACAACTTTAGCTTCTTTTATATCAGAAATTGCGATAACCTGCTTTTTCTGAACCGTAATTTTCCCTTTTCCCACGGGTTTGGGTTCCCTAACTTTCCATTCCAAGGTAATACTGTCTTCGGCGGCATCGGTCAATTTACCCTCAAACTCATCTTCTTGAGTTTTAACCTCCAGTTTCCTACCTATGTTTTTACTATACTGCCTAGGCAATTTTAAGGGAGAGGCAGCACCTGCAGAAGCAACTTCCAAAGCAAAATCCTCTTCTTCCCTATCCAAGTTATGTTCTATAGCCCGACTAATATTCATGCAGTCCTGCAAGGTAACACCGTTATCACCGTCCAGGATAACCTTTATCTTATTGTCCGCAGACACAGAGAAGTCCAATAAAAATAGAGATTGATCCTCCTTTAAAGCCTCTTCAAGAAGAGCAGTAACTTTTTCCTTCAACATACACTTCGGTTTTATTTACAGCGGCCCTCTTTAGACACCAACATACTCCACCTAAGCAAACCGTGTGGGATATTGGCTTTGAAAAAAAATGTAAAGCCGTTTTTTTACCCTGCCTCAATTAAAGTATAGTAATAAAAGAGGGGACAAATTGTCCCCTCATGAATACTTTATATTCTTTCAGCACCGCAAATATACATATTTTTTATATCAAACAATAATCTAAGTTATTTATTCTAAAAAAGATACCCACCGGCAGCCTCCAAAAGTTGTGGGCAACCTTCACTGCAGGATTATAAAATACATTGGACAATTCTTATTGTGTTCATTTGTTTTCACACATCACAACCAGTTGATATGTTTTCTGATCAATGGCTCTATCTATTAAAAATGATCGAGTTTAATTTACACACAAACCATCCTTTTATTTTACATTGTCCGCCCCAACACAAACCACCAAAAAACAAAAATCCCGACACTTTCGTATCGGGATTTAAAATCAACCCTTTGGTTGGCCTACTAGGACTCGAACCTAGAACGACTGGACCAAAACCAGCTGTGTTGCCAATTACACCATAGGCCAGTGCCTTAATTGAGCGTGCAAATTTAAAACAAAGTTTTATATGCACAAATATTTTTTGATCATATTCTAAAAAAATGGAAAAATAATTTTGACAAGAACCTTTATCACCTCTTTAATCCCTTATTCCCCAAAGGGGTATAGCTGCATTAGGACTCAGCTACTTTTTTTTAGGCCAAACCCAACATACAGGGTCTAGAGCCCCTAACTTGTTAAAGGTTTAACAAATATATACCCCCATATCTATTATAATTACTAAATTCGTCCCTTCGGATAAACAACTGACCGCATGTTTTTAAAAGATTTTAAAAAATGGGACACCATCATCGGATGGTTTGTTTTTTTTATAGCCCTTATTGTCTACGGAATAACCGTTGAGCCCACCAGTAGTTTTTGGGATGCCGGTGAATATATTGCCACCTCGGCCAAGCTACAGGTTGGACACCCTCCAGGTGCCCCTCTATTGCAAATGATCGGTGCTTTCTTTGCCATGTTTGCAATGGAAGCAGATCAGGTAGCAAGGATGGTAAACCTTCTTTCCGGTGTCTCCAGCGCCTTCACCATCCTTTTTATGTTCTGGACCATCACCAACCTCACTAAAAAATTAATAGCAAAGGATACCGTTCTCACCAATAGCAAAGCAATAGCCATTCTGGGCAGTGGGCTAGTAGGTTCTTTGGCCTTTACTTTTTCGGACAGCTTTTGGTTCAACGCCACAGAAACAGAGGTCTACGCCATGGCCAGCCTTATCATGTCACTCTTATTATGGCTTGGGTTAAAGTGGGTAGACGACCTGGAATCGCCCCGTGGCAACAAATGGATCGTATTAATTTCATTTGTAGTAGGACTAACCTTTGGAATTCAATTCATGGGATTTTTGGCCATACCTACCATAGGCCTGCTCTATTATTTTAAAACTTACAAAACCACCACCATAAAAAATTTCCTGTTGGCCAATATTATTGTAGTGGCCATATTGATGTTGGTCTATAAATTTTCATTGACTTACGTTCTTAAGCTTTTTGGGTGGAGCGAGGTGTTTTTCATCAACACCATTGGACTCCCTTTTAACTCAGGTACAATCATAATGGGACTTATTTTTGTGGGTGCGTTTTATTGGGGGTTGCGCTACACCCGCCAAAATAACTATACCACAGCAAACACCATAGTGCTGTGTTTAATGTTTTTGTTCTTAGGATTTTCTTCTTGGCTAATGCTCCCCATTAGAGCAAATGCCGATGTGGTGATCAACGAAAATGACCCTGCCGACGCCAGATCACTTTTAGCCTACTATAACCGGGAACAATACCCTGGTGTGGACAGTCCGGTATACGGAGCATACTACTCCAATGCCTTTGCCCCAGCTGGGGAAGAAATGGACGAGAAGCCCAAATATGAAAAAGACCTTAAGACCGGAAAGTACGTTATTGTAAACCATTATAAGGACGCCCTACAGGGTCCCAACCCAAAACATGTTGGCATACTTCCCCGAATGTGGAGCGAGCAAAATGCCGAAAACTATATGAAATATTTTGATCCACTTACCTTTAGGATCAAATCAGATTACCTGGGCAATAATGAATTGCGACAGGCCGTCAATCAATTCAAGGACGGTTATGCCAAAGGGGAAATAGATACTTCCCAATATATGAGGTTTCTAAGGGAATTCTCTGAATACATTGAAGTAGAGCCCCCTTCAGTTTTACAAAACATTAAATATATGTTCGAATTTCAATTTGGATATATGTATTGGCGTTATTTTATGTGGAACTTCACAGGAAAGCAGGACGACATCCAAGGCCGATACGACAATCACGGAAATTGGTTGAGCGGCCTTAACTTTATAGACAGCGCACGCTTGGGTAGCCAAGAGAACCTACCTAGCGACATTAAGAACAACAAGGGCCGCAACACCTACTTCTTTCTGCCCCTACTTTTAGGGATTATTGGCCTTATTTTTCAGATCAGCAAAAATCCAAAACAGTTTTGGGCCCTGTTCGTCTTTTTTCTGTTTACCGGCATCGCCATACAATTCTACACCAATCCGGCCATATTCCAACCAAGGGAGCGAGACTATTCCCTAGTAGGTTCCTTTTACGTTTTTGGCATATGGATAGGCTTGGGCGTTTATGCCCTTTTTGACGAATTCCAAAAACTTATAAGCCCCAAGATACTGGCTCCAGCCTTAACTATTTTGTGTCTATTGGCCGTTCCAGGAGTAATGGCAGTCCAGAATTGGGACGACCATGACCGCTCCAATAGATTTACCGCCAACTCAACCGCCAAAGCATATTTGGAATCTACCCAGGAAGACGCAGGCGCCATTCTTTTCACTATTGGGGACAATGACACCTTCCCATTGTGGTATGCACAGGAGATTGAAGGCGTCCGAACCGATGTACGGGTAGTAAACACCAGTCTCTTTGCTACCGATTGGTACATAGACCAAATGAAAAAGAAAGCCTATGAAAGCGAACCCATCCCCTCTCAACTCACGCATAATGAATACAAGTGGGGATCCAGGGATGCCATCTACTTTAACCAGTTAACGGACAGTAGATGGAACATAAAGGATTTTATGAACTGGGTAGGCAGCGATAAAGAGCAGACCAAATTCCGCAGCATTCTACAAAAACAAGGTGCAGACCTGAGTCAGTATTCAGAGAGCAACTTAGATGTAGTGTACTACCCTACCAACAAAATAAGGGTACCGGTAAACAAGAAAAATGTTTTGGAAAGTGGTTTGGTAAAACCAAAAGATTCAGCGCTAATCGTAGATTATATAGACATAGACCTACCTGGT
>JBFHGV010000110.1:0-7904 GCA_041582955.1 Arenibacter sp. | reverse complement strand
TTTTGCTACAGTTCGAACCAAGGAGCAGGATGCCCTGAAGGAAGCTGTAAAAATAGACAGTTCCCTATCAAAATTTGTTCTGCCCCAAAGTATTCAGAGCAATGCCACAGGAGTTATTACAGTTTTGAACGTAACCACTAACGACTATTTGGCCGAAGGCGATATACTGGCAACTGTCGTACAGCCGAAATCCTTGGTCGTGCAGGTAAACGTGCCCTATGAATACGAGGATTATGTTTCTATAGGCTCCAGTTGTGAAATCGTTTTGCAGAACGAAAAATCAATTTCCGCAAAAATTACCGGTACGCTGCCAACAATAGATCCGGTGGCACAATCCCAAAGTTTCTTGATTGCGCTTCCGAACGAAGATCTGCCTGAAAACCTAAATGTTCAGGTACGAATGATTTATCGTGAGGATGTAAAGGCAATGGCCGTGCCGAAAGCCGCCATACAGACAAATGAACTGTTAACCACATATTGGGTGCTCAAGTTGACTAATGATTCCTTAGCGATAAAATATCCTGTAACCCCATTGTTGAGGAATGATTCATTGGTTCAGATTCAATCTAAAGGATTGCAATATGGAGATAAGGTTGTTACCGCAGGTGGTTACCAAATGCAAGATTCGACTATCGTAAGCGTACAGAAGCAATGAGCAACATACACTCCAAATATAAGTTTCCGCTCTTGGCTATTGGCATTCTGATCTTGATAGGGGGGATATTTACATATAAAAACCTCAAAACAGGTCTCTTTCCCGACATAACATTTCCTAAGATCAAGGTCATAGCTGATGCCGGTCAGCAACCAGTGGATAAGATGATGACCACAGTAACCATTCCGTTGGAAAACATCATCCGTCGTACCGAAGGCTTACAATATATAAGGAGTACGACTTCAAGGGGAAGTTGTGAGATTTCCGTTTTTGTGGATTGGAGCACCGACATCAATACAGCTAAATCGCAAATTGAATCCTTTATCAACCAATCTCAGGGCAGTATTTTGCCGAATACAGTCTTTTCGGTGGAAAAAATGAATCCGTCCATACTTCCAGTCATGGGCTATTCTTTGGAAGGCGAAGGGTATTCCCAAGTCGATTTAAAAAAAATAGCCAAATATACCGTAAAACCATATCTGGCTGCTACACCTGGTGTTTCGGATATTGCAGTAATCGGTGGCAAGGACAAGGAATATCAGGTTGAGCTACGGCCCGATATCATTAGATCACTGGGTATTTCGATTTCGGCCATCCAAAATGCCGTGGTGAATTCCAATTTATTGCAGTCCAATGGATACATTACGGATTACAACCGCATGTACCTTACGCTGACCGACAATGCAGTCGATGATCTAAACGATCTGCGGGACTTGGTCATTATCAATAGTCCCAATCGTCTAATTCGATTGAAAGATGTTGCCGAGGTAAAGGTGAACGAGGTAAAGGAATATGTAAAAATTCTAGCGAACGGCAAGAATGTCCCGATAATTGCGGTCGTAAAGCAACCTAATGCCAACCTGATCGATGTAAACAGCACTATCGAACAAAAAGTAGCTGAACTGGCAAACATTTTACCGAAAGGGGTCAGCCTAAAGCCTTATTACAAACAGGCCGATTTCGTAACGACAAGTATTGCAAGTATTAAGGACGTTCTGTGGATCGGATTGGCATTGGCCTTATTGGTAGTGATTTTCTTTTTGCGTTCCTTTTCGGCGAGTATGGTTGTGTTGTTTACCATTCCTGTTTCATTATCCCTTACCCTTATTGTTTTGGATGCAGTAGGTTACACTTTCAATATCATGACTTTGGGGGCAATAGCGGCGGCCATAGGCCTTATGATCGACGATGTGGTTATCATTATTGAACAGATCCATAAGATTCGGGAGGAAAATGATGACAAGCCGATTGACTGGGTTGCGGGAGAGGCTATAGGTCATCTGTTTCCAGCGATGATCGGGTCTTCTTTGAGTACACTGGTGATATTCATCCCTTTTATTTTAATGACGGGTGTGGCCGGAGCCTATTTTCAAGTAATGGCCTTTAGTATGATCATTGCGCTAGCTGCGTCCTTTTTAGTGACGTGGTTGCTGGTTCCCGTATTGTCCATTTTGTTTACCAGGAAAAAATCCTTGCAACGAAAACACGAACCAAAAACCAAATGGATTCACAGTGTTTTAGGGAAACCAATAATTGGCATTGTATTCATGGTATTGTGTATTTTAATAATTGTCATTATTCCGTCAAGATTACCCTCTGGGTTTTTACCAGAAATGGATGAGGGTAGCATAGTATTGGATTACAATAGTCCAGCGGGGACAACTTTGGAGGAAACAGACCGTATGTTACAGATTGTAAACGGTATTTTGGATACCCAACCCGAGGTTGAGGCCTATTCCGCTAGATTGGGTACGCAAATGGGCTTTTTTATTACCGAACCGAATCGAGGTGATTATTTAATCAAATTGAAGGATAAGCGCAGTACCACAACTTCCGAGGTTTCGGACGAAATACGCCGTCGTATAGAAGAGAAAGTTCCGCAACTGACCATCGATTTCGGGCAGGTCATTGGAGATATGTTGGGAGACTTGATGTCATCGGTTCAACCGATAGAGGTTAAAGTATTCGGCGATGATGTAACCCTACTGGAAAAATTATCAAAAGAAGTAGCCTCTGAGATTGAAAAGGTAAATGGTACAGCAGATGTGAATGATGGTTTGATCGTTGCTGGGCCGACTCTTTCCCTTATCCCAAACGTTCCCGTTTTAGCACAATTCGGTATGACCCCTGCCGACTTTCAATTGCAGCTACAGACCCAAATAGAAGGGACAGTGGTAAGTAATATGATAGATAAGGAGCAAATTGTAGATATCCGCCTAATTTATCCTGACGCATATAAGACTTCAGTTTCAGATATTGAGAATACCACTATTCTACTTCCAAATGGGTCAAGCGTACCGATAGATAAGGTAGCTGCCATTGAAATGGGTAAGGGCGTGGCCGAGATCAACCGAGAGAACCAAAAATCAATGGGCGTGGTTACGGCAAGATTAAACAATCGGGATTTAGGTTCTACTTTGAAAGATATTCAAGCCCAATTGACCAAGAACATCAGCCTTCCTTCGGGGTATAGTATCGAGTACGGGGGCGCTTACAAAGATCAACAAAAGGCATTTAAAGAGCTGTTGATGATTTTGGTTTCCGCCATTTTATTGGTGTTTATTGTAATTCTATTTCTATTCCGAAAAATAAAGATCGCATTGGCAATTATTATAATCGCCATCTTAGGCGTGGCTGGCTCACTTTTGAGTCTATATCTTACAGGAACTCCACTAAATGTTGGAAGTTACACGGGAATTATTATGATTGTAGGCATCATTGGAGAGAATTCCATTTTTACCTATAGACAATATCAAGAAAGTGATGATTCATTGAGCCATGTGGAGAAAATTGAGTATTCCATTGCGGCACGTTTAAGACCTAAATTAATGACGGCTTTTGCTGCCGTAATGGCCTTGATTCCCCTTGCTTTGGGAATAGGGGCCGGGGCACAGCTACATCAACCCTTGGCTATTGCAGTTATAGGTGGGTTGGCATTTGCTTTACCATTATTATTAGTCGCATTGCCGACTATTTTGAAGATTATTAAAGAATAGATTATTTATGAGCGAGAAACAGAAAATAGTAATTGTAGGGGCAGGATTTGGTGGTATCGCTATGGCAAAAATGTTTAAAAACAAACCAGTTAATGTATTGCTCATAGACCAACACAATTATCATAATTTTCAACCTTTAATGTATCAAGTAGCTACTGGCGGTTTGGAACCAGCGAGCATTGCCTACCCTGTTCGTAGAATTTTTAGAAACTATAAAAATGTTAGTTTCAGGATGGCAGAGGTGTTTTCTGTGTCTTCGGAAGAAAAAACAATTGCTACATCTGCTGGAGCAATTGCGTATGACTACTTAATTATCGCTACTGGAAGTCAAAATAATTTTTTCAATTTTGAACCTGTAAAAGACAAGCTACTCACTTTAAAATCCATTCCTGATGCACTCAATTTGAGAAGTTTTATTTTTCAGAATCTTGAAAAAGCTATGGAAAATAATCAGAAAGAACCTTTGGATGAAATTCTAAATATAGCTATCGTTGGCGGTGGTCCTGCTGGTATTGAACTGGCAGGGGCATTGGCAGAAATGAAACGTTATGTTATTCCAAAAGATTTTCCTGGGTTAGATGTTACCAAGATGAGCATTAACCTCTATGAAGCGTCACCAAAATTATTGTCGGTCATGTCAAAAAATGCCTCAGAAAAAAGTGAAGTTTATTTAAAGGAGTTAGGAATAAATATTTTTCTAAATGCGAAAGTCAATAGCTATGATGGAGCAACAATTACATTGGCTGATAATACCACCTTTACAACTGATACCGTTATCTGGACAGCTGGAGTGAAAGGGGCGCCAATTAATGGTTTGCCTAAAGACGTTATTGTGGGTGGGAATAGAATATCGGTAAACGAGTATAACCAAGTCTTAGGATATGACACAATTTTCGCCATTGGCGATGTGGCAGCCCATATTAGCGAAGGCAACCCTAAAGGATTGCCCATGTTGGCACCTGTGGCACAGCAACAAGGCAAGTTTCTGTCCAAAAATATCATTAGGCATATTTCGGGGAAACCTATGGAGATTTTTACATATAAAGATAAAGGTACCATGGCAACCGTAGGAAGAAAAAAGGCGGTTGTCGATCTGCCAAAGTGGAAATTTCAAGGCACTTTTGCTTGGTTGGTGTGGATGTTTATCCACATATTTTCTTTAGTTGGATTTCGTAACAAATTGGTAGCTTTTGTTGATTGGTTTGCAAACTATATCAGTTATGATAGACCGTTAGGTTTGATTATAAGACCGTATAAAAAAATGGATGAAAGCTAGTAATTGGCATAGAATGAGATGACAGGTAATTTTAGTGGAAAAATAAAAACATAATACGGATAGAATGTCCAAAACAGGAATAGCATTATCAGGGGGAGGTGCCCGAGGTGCGGCGCACATAGGTGTTTTGCACGCTTTGAATGAAAATGGAATTTATCCCGAACACGTTGCGGGATCGAGTGCCGGTAGTATAATAGCCGCCCTGTACTGTTACGGTCATACTCCCCTAGAAATACTGGAATTATCACATCAAAAAGAATTCTTGAAAATATTTAAACTAGGATTTTTCAATAAAGGTCTAACGGAATTAACCTCCCTTAGAAATTTTCTAAGCCATCATATCAATGTACCGGGATTTAAGACACTTCGTAGCCAGTTGTATGTTTGTGTTTCCAATATAAATTCTGGTAAATTCGAGATCATATCGAGTGGAGATTTTATTGAACCTTTATTGGCTTCATGTGCACTTCCATTATTGTTCAGACCTGTTGTTATAGACGGTAGTACTTACGTAGATGGGGGTCTTTTGAACAATTTACCTGTAGAGCCATTACTTAAGGTTTGTGACAAAATTATAGGTTCAAGTGTTTGTCCACATGAAGAACGGACAAAGGTTAAGGGCCGTAGAAATGTTGGTTCCAGATGTTTGCAGTTGGCCATTTGGAATACGGTGCAACCACGACTTAAACAATGCAACGTCGTCCTAGAAATCGATGAAAGTTATCGATTCAATATGTTCGATCTAAAACAATCTGACGCGCTATTTGAAATAGGGTACAATGCCACTATGAATAGAATGCCCGAAATATTGAAAAAGTTAGGATAAAATCGAAGCTAAGGACTATTCTGAATGTTGTTCGGCAAGCATTCGCTTTATATCGGCCATTTCTTTCATTAACAGCGCGATTTCTTTCTCCGCTTTGATGTTTATGTTATAATCGTTTTCGGCCCGTATTTCAGCACGTTTTGCCTGTAGGTTCTGGCCCACCATCAAAAGGGGCATTAAGAATATTTGAATCATATTGGAAATAAATAGCCACAGTACAAAAGCAGGATAGGGGTCGAAACGTAGTTGTGCGGGCGCGAACATGTTCCAGCCCAACCATATTAAAGTCCATGCTAAAATGATCAGGAAAAAGCCAATAGTACCTATTCTATCGGTTATCCAAATGGCGAATTGTTCTGAGGGTTTAAGTTCGTTTTTGTAAATATGATTGCTGTTCTTGATTTCCATAAGTGTTGACTTTTATCGATTCCATTAGTTTTTTGGATGGCTTATCGTACGCTGGGGGAAAGGAATCTCAATTCCTTCAGTGTCAAAGCGTTTCTTTATACTTTGAAGAAGATCACAGTAGAGTACATAACCATCACTTGCATCTTTAGTCCAAGCCCAAACACGTAAATTGACCGAAGAATCATTTAAGGCGGTAACCCTAGCGATTACTGGTGGAACATTATTTTGTATCTCTTCATTATTTCTGGGGTCAATATGCATGGGGTGGGTGGCAACCTCTTCTTTCATTATTTCAAGCGCACGTTCCGTATCGGAGGAATAACCGATACCAATATCGATCATTTTGCAACATTTAGTTTCCCCTAGATGCGCGTTTACAATAAGGTCTGTACTTATAACGGAATTTGGGATAATGATTCGGTTGTTCTCAAAATCCCGGATGACGACTTGACGTAGATTAATATCCTCAACTATACCCGTAAAACTACCTCTAAGCGTAATTTTATCATTAATGCGAAAGGGCTTAAAAATTACGATCAGAATCCCGCTCATGATATTGCTCAATGCCTGTTGTGAAGCGAGGCCGGCAATAAGGGATATAACCCCTGCCCCTGCCAATAGGGAATGCCCTACAATTTTAAATTCAGGAATTTGTACTAGGGCACAGGCAAATCCGACCACATAAATCAAGGCTGTTGAAATATGCTTGATGAATAAAAAGCCAGTTAAATCTTTATGATGCGAAAGCAAGGACTTCTTTACAAAACGATTTAGAAACCAATTAAAAATTATGGCAACTATAATAGTTAGAAAAATGATGACCACAATGAGCGTCAATGTCCTAAATTCGGTAAATAGTTTAGCTATCATTTTATTGGTCTTTCTTTTTTTCGGTTTTCTTGTATATCCATTCCATCAAAAAACAGGTCACTATTATTCCCAAGGAAATCAGGACACCTTTTCTATTGGATGCGGATTGTTGAATTATTAAAACAACAAAGGCCGTAAAGCATAATATAGCGCCCACTAGGGCAATGTACTTATTTGCATTGACTTTTTCGGCCTTTCTATAAGCGACATAATTAACGGTAGAAAAAATGAGCAAAAAACCTGCGCTTCCCGAGGTGGAAATACTTTCCAGATTGAGGAAGTTAGCGGTAAGCAAGGTCAGGATGACGGTAATCAAAAGTCCTATAGGTTTATTCCACAGTTGAAAAGTAAACTCGTGGGGCAGCTCATCATCTTCCGCCAGTTCATAACTGACCCGACTTCCGCCATAAACCGTAGCATTTATAGCGGAAAATATCGAAATCAAAGCAGCAACGGTCATAATTACAAAACCGATTTGACCTATCAAGGGTTTGGCCGCTTCGGCCAAAACGTAATCTTTAGCCTTGGCAATCACATCGAAATTAAGTGAGCCCACGGTTATTATGGCAATCGTTATATATAAGAGCACTACAAATCCAACAGATATAAAATAAGCTTTCGGAACGTTACTCTTCGGATTTACCATATCCGAAACCGCGTTTGCGATCAGTTCAAATCCTTCATAGGCTACAAATATGACCATTCCCCCTGCCAATAAATTAATCGGGGATTCCCAGTTGGCAGGGTCTAATTGAGAGATATTCGGATTTCCGAAGAGACCATAAATGCCCAACCCCACAAATGCCAATAATATGAACAGCTTAATGAATACGGCCAAGCTTTCAATATTTCCCACTACTTTAAGACTGTAGT
>JBFHGV010000109.1:0-7906 GCA_041582955.1 Arenibacter sp. | reverse complement strand
AATGTCTGTTAATGGTTTCACAGATAAGACTTACAAGGATTGGGATGTTTGGATTGCAACATATGCTCCAAATGTTATTGTAGTACCTAAAGATTCTCCATTTAATACAATTGAAGATCTTCGGGGAGGAATTGGATATGGGAACCGATTTTGATTTTTTTGGAAAAAAGGCCTACCATGACAATTTGGATTTGCCCAAGAATATCTTGGATAATAGGCTGCTGTTAAAGGAAACCATGGAAAAATACGGTTTTTGGTCTATTAGGACAGAGGGGTGGCACTACAATCTGGGTATTGCATCCAACGATAAAGTGGCAAATTTTAAATGGGATTGTGATTGAAGATATTTCAAGAATTCAATTTAAGTTTTAATCCTGTTACCCCATTGAAGCTACTGGGCTAGACCTACAATTTGTGTTTTTATATCGGTTTAAATTTTGGAATGGAGCGGTTACTTGAACAGGGCAAAGCACGAGTTACCAATAGTAGCGCAGCTACGGTAGTAGATGCTTAAGAGAAATATTTGCCACTAATACTCGTTGGTGCCCATAGCTGCCATATGTGTTGTTGGCTATCAATTCTTGGAAGTTCATAGTAGGTTATTAGGGGTGTTTATGCCTTATGGCAATGAATAACTATTTTTTCACCATTCATATTGGTGGTAAAAAATAAATAGTCTTCCCCACCATCCTTAATTTTGAACTTTTTTCTTATTTCCGCTACGCTCATTGGGAAATTTCTAATCGTGATATTGGCCTTTTTTAGCTGTAATTGCTGAATTTCTTTTTTATTGAAGGCCATTTCCCGCTCAATCCGGAACACCCGTCCAGGAAAGGCTATCAGATCCTTGTGGGTGTATAAATGGGTATGCTCATGAAGTTTGTACAGCTTAAATTGATTTCCTACTGTTTTAAATGCCCCCGATTTTAGGATAGAAGCATTGGGTTCGTATAAAAATCCCAGAGGCTGAGAAAAACTGGAAGTGGCCAATTTCTCTTCGTGAGGCATAAAACGAAATGCTTCGGTATGTGAAGGAAAGAGGTTTACGGTCTGTACCGAAACGGCATCCTTATAATCCTTTCTTAATATCCACAGTAATTCCTTTACCTCATTTTTTACGGCAATAACATGTATCTCCTTTACAAACTGCAATTCCCTTAAGCCTGCGGAAACATCCAAAAGCGGAGCGGTCTTTATCATTATGTTGGGTGCGCTATCAAAAATAGCAGCTAAATCATTGGGGATATTGGGAATACAATCCGATAATAAAAACACCTTGCCCTTGGCATCATTCCGTCTGGAAGGGTCTACATATATCCAATCAAATTTGATAGGTGAATTTTTTAAAAAGGCAATGCCATCGCCCGCATGGGTCTTAATATTTGTTTTGCCCAGAACCGTGAAATTGTATTTGGCAATCTTGGATAATTCCCTATCCATTTCACAGTGGTGAACTTGGTCAATTTTATCGCTAAAAAAATAACTGTCAACTCCAAGACCGCCAGTAATATCAACTAGGGAAGTTCCGGCTACCAGTTCCGCCTTGTAGAGGGCAGTTGCTTCAGATGAGGTTTGCTCAATATTAAGTTTGCCGGGATAATAAATATTTGGAGTATCAAACCAAATGGGAAGTTTGTCCTTGCATTTGTTCCTTGCCTCAATTTGCCGTGCCAGTTCCTTGTTGCTGACCTCCTGAAAAATTGCCGGTTTTAATAAAATAGACATTGGGTCCGTGTTGGAACGGTCACGTATAAATTCTTGAACCGGTCTATCTAATATATTTGTATTCAATGTAAGATTATAAGTTTTTGGTAATCGACTTAACAATTTTGTTTTCGGCAAAAAACTCCTTTAAAATTACCTTTATGGCCGTGTAGCCAGGAACGGCAATAATCATCCCGGTAACTCCCAAAAGTATTCCCCCGA
Source organism: Arenibacter sp. (assembly GCA_041582955.1). GTDB lineage: Bacteria > Bacteroidota > Bacteroidia > Flavobacteriales > Flavobacteriaceae > Arenibacter. Next base: position 5,980 of record JBFHGV010000109.1, on the reverse strand, counting down.
TGATGATGATCAAAAATATTTCCAAAGGGTGCGATTTTACACTGCTGGAAAAGATAAAGGGCTGTGAAAAGAAATTATCCACTAACTGACCTAAGGTAAAGCCAATCATCACATAGCCGGTCTTGGGCAAAATCACAGTGCTAAAATCGGCCCCTACATTACTGGTCATGGTAAGAATGGCCATGAGCAAGCCTCCAATAATTGGGCCTACGTAAGGGATAAGGTTTAAAAGGGCGCAAAGAAAAGCAATGACTATGGCATTTTCAATGCCAAAAACAAAAAGGACAATGGAATAAATGATAAACAGGATCAATATTTGAAACACCAACCCCACGAAATAGCGGGAAAGTAAATTCTTTATTTTTTCTATGGAATTCTGAACCCTGTTTTCCTTATTGTTAGGGATGAGGGTCAAGAGGGACTGCTCAAATAATTTGCTGTCCTTTAAGAAGAAGAAAACAATAAACAGTATAGAAAACAGTCCAACACTAAAGGTTCCCAAAATACCTATAAGTGAATTTAGAAATTCCGGGATAAGGCCAAAGTTGATATTGGAAAGCAATTGGGAATCTTTCAGCCCTCGTTCCAAATCCTCTGATTTTACACCAAAATATTTTAAAAGTTGGCCGTATAGTTCCTCTATATTGTTTTGTAAGGCATCTATGTTAAGGAGCGATAGATTGTGTCCTTGTTGGATGAGCAATGGAACAAATAAGGCTATAATCCCTGCAATTATACCAATAAGAAATACCATGGTGATGATTACGGCGATTGTATTGTTGAATTTTAATCGCTGGCGAAAAAACATCACAATTGGTCTGCCTATTAGGGAAGCCACAGCGGCAATTGCGATATATATTAAAACGGCGCTTATTTTATGCAGGAAGAGCAGTAGAACAACAATCCCGGCAATAATCCCCAGGGCTCTTAAAATACCTTCGGAAAGTGTTTTTGCGGTCATATTTTAACTTTTAAAAACATATGATATGATGTTGGCACCCATTTGCAATGCTTTTAAGCGCACCTCCTTGGGGTCCTTGTGTACTTCGGGGTCTTCCCATCCGTCGCCCAGATCACTTTCATAAGTGAACAGTAGAACAAGTCGGTTATTGTCAAAGATTCCAAAGGCCTGTGGGCGCTTCCCATCATGCTCGTGTATTTTTGGCAATCCTTTGGGGAATTCATACTGCTGTTTAAAAATGGGATGGTCGGCTCCCAATTCTACCCATTCCTTGTTGGGGAATATCTTGGTTAGTTCCTTTCGTAGATAGGGTTCCATTCCGTAATTGTCGTCAATATGCAAAAAACCTCCGGACAATAAATACATTCGTAAATTTTCTGCCTCTTCTTGGGAGAAAAATACATTTCCGTGGCCGGTCATATGTAAAAAGGGATATTGGAACAAGTTGGGGCTACCTACCTCTACCGTATTGGGTTTGGGGTTTAGGGTTGTTCTTAAATGCTGGTTGCAAAAGCGTATTAGGTTTGGTAGGGCTGTGGGGTTGGCATACCAATCACCTCCACCTCCATATTTTAAGATAGCAATTTCCTGGGCATAAAAAGTTGGTGCCAAGAGTACATGGAGCAACAATAGGATTTTAGAGAGTTTTTTCATTCGCACCGGAAAAGCATTAAGGTATTCAAATTTAAGAATATTAACGACTTAAAAAATTTTAAGGGCCGCTATATAGGTCGGTGGTCCAGTGAAGATTGGCAGATGAAAGCTTACTAGGCCAAGCTGCAAAAGGAATAGGCAATCCTATAAATTGATCATGGCCATGGTTGTGCAGGCAACAATGGCGGCGGTCTCGGTCCTTAACCTATTGTTTCCCAGAGCAACAGCCTTGTAATTGTTCTGCAAGGCCATTTCTATCTCATTTTCGGAGAAATCGCCTTCGGGTCCAATTAAAATACTGGTGTTTTCCTTGGGGCGCGCAGCATGCAATAGCTCTTTTTTTTGATCCTCCTCGCAATGGGCAATAAAACGGTTGTCGCTATTGGGCAGGTTCATAAACTCTTTGAAAGAAATAGCCCGATTTAGTTTAGGGAGATAGGTCTGTAGGGATTGCTTCATGGCCGATTGAATAACCTTTTCCATGCGTTCCATTTTAATAACTTTTCTTTCGGAATGGTCGCAAATAATAGGGGTTATTTCATGTACCCCAATTTCTGTGGCCTTTTCTAAAAACCATTCAAAACGATCGTTCAATTTAGTAGGGGCAACTACCATGTGCAAGCGGTACGGGCTTGGGGAAACTACTCTTTTTGCTGTTATTTTGGCGGTGCATTTTTTATGGTCGGGATTAAGAATCTCGGCCTCATACCATATGCCTTTGCCGTTGGTAATGTGTAAGGCATCCCCAGATTTTTTTCGCAGTACTTTGGAAATATGCCTGCTCTCGTCTACCGGAAAGGTAAATTGGTTGGTCTCGTTATCTAGTTCGGGATGGTAAAACAGTTGCATAGAATATTCAAAGTTTGTTAGCGTTCGTTTAATTTATGTTGGGCATGCTCCAGGCCTAATTCAATATAATACAATAATTGCTCTTCCAAATTTATTCCCGCTAAGGAAACATACACAAATTCTTTCATTGGGCGTTTGGCGAAATCCATTGGCCTAACATGGGGCAGCTCTAAAACATGATCCATTTTATGCGGTACTACCCTAACCATTAGGTCTTCCTTGATGATGCCAACAGTCATTTTGCCCTTGTACAGAAATGCCAATCCCCCAAACATTTTTTTTTCTGAAATATTGGTTTTTACCATTTGGGGTTGCAGTTCAAAACTGGCCTTAATTCTTTTTGCAAGAAGTTCGTTGTATGCCATAGTATTGAAATTTAAGGTTGGTTATTATGTGTTGGACAACTAAAAATCGTTACAGGGGATATGCTAAGTGGGACAACTTACATCCCTCATTGATCCATTAAGAATTATTTCCCTATTACATATCTTGCTTTGGCCGATACACTTTGATCGGAAAAGTCCATTTCCCTATATTTTAGGTAACCTACAATCCCGATCATGGCGGCATTGTCCGTACAATACTCAAATTTAGGGATATAGGTGTTCCATCCCCATTTCTTCTCGGCATTTTGCAAGGCTTGTCTAATTCCGGAATTGGCCGATACCCCTCCGCCAATGGCTATTTGTTTTATGCCGGTTTGTTTTACCGCTTTTTTAATTTTATCCATTAAGATATTGATAATGGTATGCTGTATGGAGGCGCAGATATCGTTGCGGTTTTCAGCTATAAAATTTGGGTTCTTCTTGGTTTCCCGTTGGATGAAATATAAGATACTTGTTTTTAGTCCGCTAAAACTAAAATTCAGTCCGTCTACTTTCGGTTTTGGAAAAGGGAAGGCATTTGGATTTCCCAACTGTGCATATTTGTCTACCAATGGTCCTCCAGGGTAGGGTAGTCCTAGAATTTTAGCACTCTTATCATATGCTTCCCCAACGGCATCGTCCAAGGATTCGCCCAAGATTTCCATATCAAAATAATCCCTTACCAAAACTATTTGAGTGTGACCGCCGCTTATGGTCATGGCCAAAAAAGGAAAGCTAGGGGTGTTGTAATTTTCCTCTTTAATGAAGTGCGATAAAATATGCGCTTGCATATGATTTACTTCTATCAATGGAATGTCCAGACCAAGCGATAGGGATTTGGCAAATGAGGTTCCTACCAATAAAGAACCCATAAGTCCCGGTCCGCGTGTAAAAGCTATGGCTGATAATTGTTTTTTATCGATATTTGCTTTGGCTAAGGCTTGGTGTACTACCGGTACAATATTTTGCTGGTGGGCCCTTGAGGCCAATTCGGGGACAACCCCTCCGTATTCCTCATGTATTTTTTGCGTAGCCACTATGTTGCTTAGGGTCCTGTTGTTGCATAATACCGCGGCAGAAGTGTCATCGCAGGAGGATTCTATGGCAAGAATATAAATAGTTTTATTTTCCACTTTGTTTGGAATAAAATTTGAATGTACAAAGGTAAAACATAAAGCCCTATCAAAAAATTAAGAAAAATTCTGGTCAGAGTATTTTTGGTGCTTATACTTATTTGTGTGTTCAGTAGTTTAATACTTTCCCTGCCGTTCGTCCAAACCCGATTTGCCAGGTATGCGACTACTGAAATAAATAAGGAGTTTGGCACCAATATAAATATTGACCGATTGAGAATTTCCTTTATTTCATGGGATACGGCGCTTCAGGGAGTTTATATTGAGGACTATCAGAAAGATACATTGTTCTATGTTGATAATATAAGAACGTCCATCTTAAACGTACGTAACTTGGTAAATGGCAAGCTGGAGTTTGGGGATATTGCCCTGGAGAAACTTAATTTTAAGCTTAAGACTTACAAAGATGACCAGAAAACCAATTTAGAGGTCTTTATAGACAAATTGGATGACAATAAGCCACGTACCCCGGGAAGGCAGCCCTTTATCTTTTCTTCGTCGGATGTAGAGATTACCGATGGTAATTTTAGACTTATCGATGAAAATAGGGAAACCACCACTATGTTGGATTTTGAGGATTTAAATATTTCGGCAAATGCTTTTACAATTGTAGGTCCGGATGTGGGGGCAGATATTAAAGATATGTCCTTTAATAGTAAACGTGGGGTAGAAGTTGAAAAAATGACCACTAAGTTTACCTATACCAAACAGCAAATGCGCTTTGATTCCCTAAGGATCAAAACCCTGCAATCCGATCTGTTGGGTGAGGTTATATTTAATTACAATAGGGAAGACTTTCGGGATTTTTTGAATAAGGTAAATATTGATGCCCATTTTACAGAGTCTACCGTGGCATTGGATGAGATAAATTCATTGTACAATCAATTTGGGAGTGATAAAATTGTGACCTTCACGGCCAATGTTGATGGGGTGCTGAACAATCTGGAGACCACCGACCTGTTTTTAAACATGGACAATACGGGGATTCGGGGCGATTTTAACTTTAAAAATCTTTTTGATAAGGAGGCCGGTTTTGTCCTATCGGCCAATATGAAAAATGTAACCTCCAGTTACTACGAATTAAGGGCCTTGATGCCCAATATTTTGGATGTGCTTCCCTCTTCCATACAGAGATTGGGGCAGTTTACCGTAAGGGGAGATGCTGTTATTACAGAGTCGTCTATCAATACCAAAGCCAATATAAATACCCTGATAGGCAGCAGTTATGTGGATTTGGAACTTACCGATATAGATCATATAGACGATGCCTCTTACAAAGGTTTTGTCTCTTTGATAGACTTTGACCTAGGCAAACTAATTGATAGTAAGGATGTAGGTGTTACCAATCTGGATTTCAATGTGGAGGGCAAGGGAGTGGTGCTCGAATTTCTGAATACCGAAGTAATAGGGGAGGTGTATTCATTGCGCTTTAATGGATACGACTACAACGATATAAAGGTGTCCGGAATCTTAAAAGAACAGCTTTTTGATGGCTCCCTGTATTGTTCGGACGAGAACATAAAGTTTAGTTTTAAGGGATTGGCAGATTTTGGAGAAAATAGGAACAACTTTAACTTTATTGCATCGGTGGACTATGCCGATCTGAGAAAATTGAATTTTATAAAGGATAGTGTGTCCATCTTTAAAGGAGATGTAAATATGGATATCACTGGCAATTCCCTGGACAATATTAGGGGGGATGTGAAATTTTCAAAAACAAATTATCAGAATAAGAACGATACCTACTACTTTGAGGATTTTAAGGTTTCCTCCACTTTTGAAAATGACAGTACCCGTATCATCGATATTAATTCACCGGATATTATCACTGGATATTTAAAAGGTAATTTTAGGGTAAAGGAACTGGGGCAATTGCTGCAAAACTCCTTGGGAAGTATCTATACCAATTACAAACCTTTCCAAATATCCGAAAACCAAAGGCTGGCCTTCAATTTTAAGATTTACAACAAAATAGTGGATGTGTTTTTTCCCGAGGTTAAGTTTGATCCCAATACCTT
>JBFHGV010000108.1:0-7931 GCA_041582955.1 Arenibacter sp. | reverse complement strand
ATAAAGATTCTCCCATCAAATTAACAGAAGAGGAGTTTTATAGTAAATTAGACAAAAGACAGGTCAAGAAAAACGGCCGTTACGTAAAACCTGAAAATATCAGGGAAGAGGAGAACCCTGACTTTGCTTATAAACTGCAAGAATCTTTTCCCGAGTTAAAATTACCGGCCGTAATACTACCACATGGTATTCTAGGAATATCCAATTCGGAAATTAAAGTAGACAATACCCAAGGTAAATTTGGACCTTTCAACGGCCAATTACTGGTTGGGGATATGGGACAGAGCAAGATTATGCGCGTTGTGCTCGAAAAAATAAAAGGAGAGTATCAGGGTGTAGCCTTCGATTTCCGCACTGGCTTCCAGTCTGGGGTAATGCGTATGGATTTTGACAACCAAGGAAGGCTTTTTGTTGGTGAAACCAATAGGGGATGGGGATCTGCTGGAACCACCAATTCTGGTTTGGAATACTTAAGCTGGACAGGTAGAACTCCCTTTGAAATGAAAACGGTAAGCGCCAAGCCGGATGGATTTGAAATAGAATTTACCCTTCCCGTAGACAAGGCATCTGCCGAAGATCTGGACTCCTATTTTGGCAAAAGCTACATTTACAAATACCATGCAGCCTACGGCAGCCCACAGACCAATATTGAAGAAATAAAAATAAAAGGGGTCAAGGTAAGTGATGACGGAATGAAAGTAAGGGTTGTAATAGATAATCTTAGACAATACTACGTGCACGAAATAATATTGCCCGGAGTAAAAGCCAAGGGGTCTGGAAATACCATCTTACACCCAACGCTTTACTATACACTTAACAATATACCGGAAGGGGCCACCCTACCGGTCTCCGAACTATCTACCAAGCGCAGCAGCTTGCTTAAGAAGGCTGTAGCCGTAAAAAAAGCAACTCCTAAAAAAGCACCTAAGACCAACAAAGTATTATCCGATGCGGAAGTACAGCCCTTGTTAATGACCAACACCTGTGTTGCTTGTCACCATAAAAATAAAAGGGTTGTAGGACCTTCCTTTACGGAAGTTGCCAAAAGGGGCTATAGCAATGAGAAAATCGTGGAATTAATATATAACCCCCAGCCAAAAAACTGGCCGGAGTACGCCACACCTATGGCGCCTATGCCCCATGTTCCCAAGGAGGAAGCCTTAAAAATTGCAGGCTGGATCAACTCCTTAAAGTAACACCCGTCTTATACACATAAAAAAAGCGGTTCAACAGGATTACACCTATTGAACCGCTTTTTCTTTGGAAAGGCAATAGAGTCTATTCTTTAAGTTGCCCCCAAGTAATGGATCCTTCCTGAATTCCCTTTTCCAGATCGGGAAACGGCTGTAGCATGTCTTTTGCCTCAGGCATATTGGAATTATAACAACATAATGCCGCCGCCTTTTTTTCGGCCAAATCATCACTTGCCAATAGCTTTTTCATATCCTGTAAAAGACCTTGATCCATAAAGTTACTCACGGGCCTCCAAAAATGCGGGTCGATTTCCCTTGATGCTGCCCAGCGTTCATGGGCATAGTCCGAGATTATACGCGCCAACTCCTTATTGGCCCTTTTGTCTACCTGCTCTATAGCGGTAAGGTCTTGCTGCATAAAGGCCGCCTTAAGGTACATTTGATTCCATTGTTGTTCATTAAAGTACAATGCAGGATAAGGGTTGTTCAAGGCAATAGCATCAAAAACAGTTGAAATATTCGTCCTGAGGGCCTCCACTGCCTGTGCTTTATAATTTTCAGGATTGGGAAGCAATACCAAAAACTTCAAAAAAGTCTCCAACTCACTTTTATCCGCAACCTCAATAATATTGGCCACTTTGGATTTAAAAAAATTCTCCTTGGCCTCCAATACCTGAAAGAGCAAATATATTCTGCCTATCTGTTGCAAATTGGCATTTTGGATGCTCAGGTAATCCCTTAAGCCATCACTGTCCTCTGGAAGGTTAGGCTTAGCCGTTGTATTAATTTTAGTAGGTATTAGACTATAGGTAAGATACAAATCCTTCGTAGATTCGGTTTCCACAATGTTCTTAATTTTAGACAACAACCAAGCCTTATTTTCTTCACTTACATTATCCTCCAAAATCTTCAACAGTTTGGAACCTACATTTTGAAATAACATATTACAATTTAATTTATTTATTGTTAACCAATATTTAATGACATCAGAGTAGCTCAATAAGCCCTTAAAATCACTTTTGCCTACCTCCCCACGCCCTAAATATAAAACTATATCATTAATATCTTATGGGGGTTTATGCTATTCTTGCTATTTTTGAAGTAGAAAGAAATACTATTGGCCCTTTTTTAATACGGTCTACCCCTTAAAACGAATTGTTTAGGCTAATTGCTAGGGGTATTATTAAGACAGATACTATGTTAGGTTTAAAATTGCCCACAGACCCAAGATGGGTCAATATTGTAGAAAAGAATATTGACGAAATATTGACAGATCACGCCTATTGTGAACAAAAGGCGGCGAGCACTGCCATTTCCCTGATCGTAAGTTTTCCCGAATACACAGAGCTCACCCAAGAAATGATAGCGCTTTCCCGTGAGGAAATGGGCCATTTTAAAATGGTACACGACCGTATTATAGCAAGGGGAAAAACGCTAGGCAGGGACAGAAAGGACGAGTATGTAATTGCCTTATTAAAATTCTTTCCCAAGGGGGGCAACAGAACTACGCAACTTGTACACAGACTTTTATATGCCGCCTTGATAGAAGCCCGTAGCTGTGAACGTTTTAGACTTTTATCGGAACAGTTGCAAGACAAGGAGCTTGCTGAATTCTATCATAAATTAATGGTAAGCGAAGCTGGGCATTACACCATGTTCTTAAATTTTGCCCGTAAATATGGAGACCGACAGGAAGTGGATAAAAAATGGGATCAATTACTGACCTATGAAGCCTCTATAATGGAAGATTTGGGAAACAAGGAAACCGTACACGGTTAAGGCGTATTGGCCCAAAGCCAGGACCAGGGTTTATTAAAGCAAATTGCTCAATTTTCGGATTGGTAAAGGGTTTTTATGATTCCATCGGACAAGCCAATTTTGGGAACATGGATTTTCTTGGCCCCTATCCATTTTGCTGAGGAAACAAATATCTGGGTTGCCGGAATAATAACATCTGCCCTATCTGGGTTGAGTCCCAATTCTGAGATCCGCTCCTCATAAGTGAGACTGGTAAGAAAATGATATTGGGCCTTTAGCCATATATAAGATAGGGACTCACCTTCTTTTCTGCCGGACATCTTATGCAACTTATTAATATTGCCCCCAGAACCTATAATGGACAGATTGGGCAAACCCTTTACGTTCTTCTTTAACCAGTCCTCCAATTCTTTCCAAAGCTCTTCGCTCACCATATCATTTAAGAGTCTTACCGTTCCAATCTTAAAGGATTGGGATATTTTTATTTTTCCTTCAGAAAAAACAGTAAATTCCGTACTCCCCCCACCTACGTCTATATAAAGATAGGACTCCTCTTTCCGTATAAGTTTCTTAAGATCTGTAGAGGCTATAATGGAAGCCTCCCGTTTTCCATCTATCAACTGTATCTCTACCCCAGAGGCTTGGTATATATCATGTATCACCTTTAGGCCGTTATGGGCCTCGCGCATGGCCGAAGTGGCACAGGCCATATATTTTTCAACACCATGCACCTCCATAAGCAGCTTAAAGGCCTTCATGGCATTTAAAAGCCGTTCCTCATTACGTTCCGAAATACCCCCATTCTTAAAAACATCCTCTCCCAAGCGTATGGGCAATCGGACCAATGCACTTTTTCTAAAAAGAGTTTCTTTGCCCTCTTCTTCTATCACATTGTGGGTCAACAGCCGTATGGCATTGGAACCAATATCTATTGCAGCGTATTTCCTAACTTTCAATACAGGGGTAGTTTATGAGTTCAGTTTATTGAGGTAGTAATCATAGGTGGCAAATTGCGACCTCACCTTAGTGTTATTGTTTTTCCTATAAGCATTATCCTGCTTTTCAGAAAATACCCTTGCCTTCATATTATCGCGCCAAGAAATATCAAAGGTATCCAACAATTCCTGTTTTACATCCTCATCGTATATGGGCACTCCAACCTCTACCCTATAATCCAAGTTTCTGGTCATCCAATCGGCTGAGGAAATATACACCTTGGAATCCCCGTCATTACCAAAAATAAATACCCGCGGATGCTCCAGAAATTTGTCTACCACACTAATGGCCTCAATATTCTCACTCATCCCTTTAACTCCGGGTATCAAGCAACAGACGCCTCTTATTATCAATTGGATCTTAACCCCCGCCTTACTGGCTTCATACAGTTTATCTACCATTTTATAAGAGGTAAAACTGTTCATTTTTATTTTGATAAAGGCCTCTTTACCGGCTTTGGCATTTTGAATCTCCTTATTGATCAACTTTTTAAATACATTTTTGGTATAATGGGGAGATACAATAAGATGCTTATACTTATTGATCTTGTACGTTGTTTCAAAGAAATCAAAAACCTTGTTAAGCTCCTTTAAAATACCGTCATGGGCGGTAAACAAAGTATAATCAGTATATATTCTGGCGGTAGCTTCATTAAAGTTGCCAGTACTGATAAAACCATAGCGTTTAATTTGGTTATCCTCTTCCCGTTCTACAAGACATATTTTACTATGCACCTTTAGGCCACGAACGCCAAAAATAAGTTTTACCCCTTCAGACTGCAATAATTCGGCATATTCAATATTGGCCTGTTCATCAAATCTAGCCTGTAATTCTATTTGTACCGTTACTTGCTTACCGTTTTTTACGGCGTTGATCAAAGAGGCGGCCACCTGTGAATTATCGGCCAATCTATATACGGTTATCTTGATGCTTCTTACTTTTGGATCCAATGCGGCTTCCCGTAGGAACCTAATTATATATGAGAAGGTTTGATAAGGGGTATACTGTAAAAAGTCCTTTTCGGAAACCTTTTCAATAAGACTCCCCTCCTTAGCAATACCCTTTATGGGCAGGGGGGTTATCTTATCATACATTAAATCATTTCTTCCAAGGCTTGGAAAGCCCATATAATCCCTTCGGTTGTGGTATCTTCCTCCTGGAATAACGCTATCGGTATCCTCAATGTCCATTTTTTCCTTTAGGAAGTCCAGCGTATCCTTACCTATACTTTTGTCATAGACAAACCTAACCGGATCACTGATCTTACGGTGCTCTACACTAGTGGATATTTTCTCAATAAAACTCTTACTAAGATCGTTATCCATATCCAACTCTGCATCCCTGGTAATTTTAATCATATGGGCCGAGATGGACTCATAATCAAACATATTGAATATACTTCCCAAATTGTACCTGATTAGGTCGTCCAATATGATGATATAGTTTTTATCCCCCTCCTTGGGCAGCACAACAAAGCGATCTATGCCTTTGGGTATCTCTATCAGCGCATAGCGCTTTTCGGTTTCGGTCGATGGGTTACCGGGTTGTTTCTTCAAAATTAACTTAACGGCCAAATAAGCCGCAGTATCCTTTAACATGGGAAAGCCCGCAAGATCGTTCAAGATTATGGTCATGAGGACTGGGCTAACCTTTTCTATAAAATAATTCTTGATAAAAGCACACTGGGATTCCGTTATTCTAGACTCGTTGACCAAGAAAATATTCTGGGTCTCCAACTCCTTTTCAATATCACTCAGTATTTTTAAACTTTTGGTCTGCTGCTTAATAACAATATCCGTAATTTCTTCGAGCAGATCTTTGGCCGTCTCCCCTCCCAAAACACTTTTTCCCGTTCTACCCGCCTCAACTATTCGTTTTACCGTAGCATATCGGACCTTGAAGAATTCATCTAAATTATTGGAAAAAATACCTAAAAATCGCAGTCGCTCTATCAACGGAACATTCTTGTCCGCACTTTCCTGCAAGACCCTTTCATTAAAACTTAACCAACTTATTTCTCTATTTACATATTGATTTTTATTTTTAATCATTCTTTTAATTGTTTTGGAAAAAGTGTCCGTACCGTTGTTCCTTTTACTACGGTACTCCAATCGTTTGTGTCAAAATCTATTTGTACCAATCCACTTGTGGGAACGTTGTCAATATACAGGTTTCCCAAGGAATTGGCAATATGGGTAAAGGCTTCGTTATGGCCAAAAATTACTACTGTATCATTTTTATTGTTCAATTGTTTAATAAACCGGCCTACTGCCTCCCCAGAAAAATCGTACAGTTCATTGGACAGTTCAAAATTATCCAAAGGAAAGTTTAGGGCTCTCAAAAAAATCATGGCCGTATGCAACGCTCTATTAGCTGGACTTGAATAAGCTGCATCCAAATGGGTTGAATAGGCCATAAAGGCCTTTACCACCTTGTGTACATCTTTTATACCCTTTTCCTTTAAAGGCCTGTCCTTATCAGAGACACTATACTCCCAGGACGATTTTCCATGTCTTACCAAGATTATTGTTTTCATTTCCTTGCTATTAATTATTGATGCAGTACTGCAATTTAAAAAGGGAACACCTTTTTAAGGAGCCAATCTTTCTATCTTCCATTCGTAATTTGGCTGCAAACTATAGCGTATGCGATCGTGCAATCTATTAGGTCTTCCTTGCCAAAATTCCATGGATACCGGTTTTACAATAAATCCCCCCCAATAAGCGGGTCGTTCTATCTCCTTACTTTCATATTCCTTCTCCAGTTTCTTTAATTTACCCTCCAAATATTCCCTATTTGGAATCACCTGGCTCTGATTGGATACCACTGCCCCTAGTTTACTGCCTTCAGGCCTGGACTCAAAGTAGCCGTCCGATAAGTTTTCTGCTATTTTCTCCGCACTCCCTTTGATTATGATCTGCCTTTCCATATTGTGCCAAAAGAAAGAAATACAGACTTTGGGGTTGTTGGCAATGGCTTTACCTTTTTCACTTTCATAATTGGTATAAAAAATAAAACCCTCATAGGTGTACTTTTTTAAAAGCACCACACGATTCTTGGGAAAACCATCCATACCAATGGTAGAGACCGTCATAGCATTGGGTTCGTCCAAACCTTCGGAAGCCTCCACCTCATAAAACCACTTCTGGAACAGTTCCATAGGATTTTCTGGGATTACGTCCTCTGTAAGCGAACTTTTTTCGTATGATTTCCTGTAATTCCCTAGATCTTTTTGCATGCCCAAGCTTGGATATTAATATCATGAAAAGTTAATATACAAAATTGCATAAAACAAACTTAAACACGAAAACTAAGCTAAATTTTTTATGAATTCTTTTAGTAGCTCAAGGCTAGTAAACAAACTATCAAAACCGCTAAGACACAATTGCCTTGCTTGGCAAAATGGAAGGAAAACTACCACGAATCCGGTTAACAGATGCCGGCACAAACCTTTATTTTAATTCATATGCCCCGTGCAACCCCATGCCTTCCCCTAAAGTCCAAAAATTGCTAGAAATCAAACTCCTTACCGTCATCGGCAAGATCTACATTGCTAAAAATGGTTTGGGCCTCTTCCTTAAAAAGTTCCAAGGACTTATATCTGGTGGAAAAATGTCCTAAAATTAATTTTCCAACATTTGCTTCCTTGGCAATTGTCGCCGCCTCTTTGGCAGTAGCATGTTTTGTTTTGGGAGCCAGTTTTTTTTCGGATTCCAAAAAAGTAGCTTCGTGATATAGAACATCCACATCCCGTACCCAAGGAATAATAGCCTCACTAAATGCCGTATCGCTGCAAAAAGCATAACTCTTTGGCGCTGGTGGATCAAATGTCAATTCGCTATTTGGGACAACCTTGCCATTATCAAGGGTAATATCCTTACCATTTTTTATATTTTGATAGTAGCATCTATCTATCTTGTACCCCTCTACAGCGGCGATATTAAGTTTACGCTCACCCAACCGTTCTTTAAACAAAAAACCATT
>JBFHGV010000107.1:0-7957 GCA_041582955.1 Arenibacter sp. | reverse complement strand
CGTATTCTTTCTCCAAGCTTCGCGAGCAGTAACCATGGCAGACAAATTGGCCGCGGTACCTCCACTCGTAAAAACCCCAAAAGAACCAGAGGGCATTCCGGTTAGGGACACCAACCATTTCATGGCCTCGTTCTCACAAAAAATTCCGCCGGCACCTTCCATCCAATACGCCCCGTGAATACTAGAGGCCGAGGTCACCAAATCAAACATTACGGCTGCCCTAGTTGGTGAAGCGGGAACAAATGCCAAATGGCGAGGGTGATCTATGGGAACAGTTGCTTTGATCAACACTTCCTTAAAAAGCTGAAATGCTTTTTCCCCTCCTATACCTTCAGGGGTTACGGTATCCCCCACCAAGGTTTTCAACTCTTCCTCCTTCTTGGGTTTTCCCAGTTCCGGTGCCGGATGGGTAATACGACCAATGGCATATTTCATGACATCCAAGGTCATTTCCACCATTTCAAAATCTACTTTGTGCATGGACATAAAAACAATTATTTTTTTCAACAAAGATAGCCTTTTGGTTCCATGGTGACCTCCTATATCAACCAGAAAAAAAAGAGCAGCTATTCCATTTCTACTATAGTAAATTCTCCAGAAAGAGGCTTTAGGGCCTTCATTAAATTGGGTATCAGCTGCTGACCATATTCTAAATAAAGCTCGGAAAAATTAAGGTTGCGCTCTTGCAGTGATTGGCCAGGAAAAAGCTGGTTCTGAATATCGGTCATTCGGGACACCTGATCCCGGAGCTTTCTTTTTTGAGCCTTCAACAGTCTTTTTTCCAACTTGTCCAATCCTTTTAACTGCTTGACCTCTTGCGCTTTTACTGCCCCTAAAAAAGATGCATCTGTTTGGGACGCCAACTCGTATAAATCCTTGAACTGATCTGTTAAACACTTTCTTTGCGCAGACAAATCTATATCGATATTGGAAATTTCCCGTATCTTTTTATTGATAAAACTGCTTTGTTTCAAAAAAAGATCGGATAACCCAATATTCATTTTCTGTAATTTCTCCTTCTGTTTTCCCGTTATCACTAGGGCTGAATTTCGCAGTAACAAAACTGGAAAAGGTACTTTCATTGCCAAAAACATCTCTTTCAATTGCAACCAATAGGCCAATTCGCCACCACCGCCAATATAGCACAGGTTAGGCAGAATAACTTCCTGATATAGTGGCCTTGTCACTACATTTGGAGAAAAGCGTTCCGGGTATTTTTTCAATTCATCCAGTATAGCCTCCTTGCTAAAGGATATATTGGTGTCATTAACATAAAACTTACCATCCCGCTCTATTAAACGTTCACGGACTCCATCTACCAAATAAAAATAATTTATTTCCCTAGGATTCACCTGAATACCATAGTTTTCCCCTAAGTTTTGAAGATGCTCGATGGTATTTGAAACATTTTTATACGATCTATTTTCCAATAAATCCTTCTCCACATAGGGAACCAACAACTGCTTTAAATCACGATTGTTGCCATCTAATATCACCAAACCGTATTCCCCAAATAATTCGTTGGCCAAATACCGTGTAGCCTCTGTAAGATTATCATGTTCCAGATAGGCCTTTTTAAACAGTTCCCTTAACCTATTTGCATTGACGCTGTTCCCAATTTCATTGGAAAAGGCATCATATATGGCCTCCAAGCCAGCCGTGGACAAAGGGCCTACTGCCCCAGAGACCTTTTTGTTCCATTGCAATTTTTTGCCCTTATAGTTAAAATAATTTATCTCATCAAAATCGTGATCCTCGGTCGCCATCCAGTATATGGGCACAAAATTACTTTCCGGATTGGAAAGCTTAAGCTGCTTGGTGAGATTAATGGTGGATATTATTTTGTATAAGAAGTATAAGGGCCCGGTAAACAAATTTAATTGATGCCCTGTTACCACGGTAAATGTGGAGGGCTCCTGCAGTAGGGAAATGTTTACTTTTGTATTCTCGGACATTTGGATGTCTTTATACTGCTCCCCCAGCACTGTGTACAAAACTTTTCTATGGGTGTCTGGAAAATATTGCTTAGCCGCTATCTGCTCCTTAAACTGCTGTATACCCGGAAGCCTTTCATAAAAAGGCCGCAGGGATTCCTTGCCCTCCAGATAGTCACATATTAAATCAGAAAAATAACCGGTGTTTTTAAAGGGTATGCTTTCGACTTCCATAAAAAATTGGTAATAGGGGCGTAAAGATAAAATTATCCCCTTTTTCTAATCCCAAAAATACGTTAAGAAGTTTAATTTACCATTGTTCAAAAATTTTATGGGGATCCAGAATATTGAAATTCAATGGTGTACTTTTTATCACCTCTATTATTTCGTCAATATTCCTTAGATTTGATCAAAACCTAAGATTCTAATTCTATGAAAAAAATTCTACCCGTAATTACTTTTCTTGCCAGTGTCATCGGGTTATCCCAATCCATAAAATCCCCATCCGAATTCTTAGGTTATGAATTGGGGTCGGAGTTTAGCAGGCACCACCAAGTGATGGACTACTACCGTCACCTGATGGAAAACGCCCCCAACCGGGTTAAATTGGTAGAATACGGCAAGACCAATGAAAGAAGGCCCTTGGTATTGGCCTATGTCTCCTCAGCTAAAAATATAGCCCAACTGGAATCTATAAGAACCGAGCACCTTAAAAACACCCTGGGCAAAGGCTCCCCAACCAAGGCTATAGTTTGGCTAAGCTATAATGTTCACGGCAACGAGAGTGTTAGCACCGAAGCCTCCATGCAGACCATATACGAGTTGCTCACCAGTAAATCTTCTTATTTGGACAATACAGTTGTTATTATAGATCCCTGTATTAATCCAGATGGCAGGGACCGCTATGTTAATTGGTACAATCAATTTAAAAACACCCCCAATAACATAGACCCAAACAGCAAGGAACATCATGAGGGGTGGCTAAACGGCAGGAGCAATCACTATATGTTCGACCTTAACAGGGATTGGGCTTGGCTCACCCAAGTAGAGAGTCGTCAACGCATAAAAGTCTACAACCAATGGCTGCCACATATACATGTAGATTTTCATGAACAAGGCATAAACAACCCCTATTATTTTGCGCCTGCCGCAGAACCTTTTCACGAGGTTGTGACCAATTTTCAGCGCGAATTCCAAGTCACTATAGGAAAAAACCATGCGAAATACTTTGATGACAACGGCTGGTTTTATTTTACCAAAGAAGTGTTTGACCTTTTATACCCTAGTTATGGTGACACCTACCCAACCTATAACGGCGGTGTTGGCATGACCTATGAACAAGGAGGCAGTGGACGGGCAGGCTTGGGGGTCAAGACTAATATTGGCGACACCCTTACCCTTTACAACCGCATTGCCCATCATCTTACCACAGGGTTATCTACCATAGAAGTTGCCGCCTTGAACTCTGCAAGATTAAATAAAGAGTTTAAAAAATTCTATCAAGAAAAAAATTACAAATACAAAAGCTATATACTTAACGGACAAGCCGATAAAATTAATGCTCTAACCTCCTTGCTGAAAGCCCACGACATTCAATTCGGCTGGGCACAAGAAGGCTTGGCAAAGGGGTACCTCTATGATTCTGGTAAATTGGGCACCCTTAAAACCAATGCAAATAGCCTTGTGGTCTCTACCGATCAGCCCAAAGGAACCTTGGTAAAAGTACTGATGGAACCCAAGACCAAATTAACAGACTCCTTAACCTATGACATTACGGCATGGTCCCTTCCCTATGCCTATGGCTTGCAAGCCATTGCTTCCCAGAACTTGGTACAGCCCCATCAAAATGACCACGACCGTATTTCCCGCACAACCCGCAGTCCACTTTCTGAAGCGGCCTATGCCTATGTCTGCGATTGGACCAGCATGGAAGATGCCCGTTTCTTAACAGCTTTACTTAAAGAAAAAATCCGGGTACGCTTTGCCCAAAAACCATTCAGTGTTGAAGGCAAAAAGTTTGACAGGGGCAGTTTGATCATTACCAAAGGAGACAATAAAAACCATAAAGATTTTATTGGCAGCTTAGAAAGGGCTGCTCATGAACATCAGGTAGATCTAACAGCTTCCAGCACTGGATTTGTAGACAAGGGAAAAGATTTTGGCTCTAGTTATGTACCCTTAATTTCAGATTACAAAATAGCCGTACTTTCCGGCGAACCCACCAATACCCTACAGTTTGGAGAAATATGGCATTTTTTTGAACAACAATTAAAATACCCGGTAACCATATTGGACACGGAATATTACCATCATATAAACCTAAGCGACTATGACATCCTAATCCTCCCCAACGGCTGGTACACCACATTCATGAGTGAAAGTAAACTTACCAATTTAAAGGACTTTGTTAAAAATGGAGGAAAATTAATTGCTCTGGAAGGAGCCATCAAGGGATTAATAGGTGAGAACGGCTTTTCCATCAAGGAAAAGAAAATAAAAAAAGACAGTTTGGAAAACATACTTCCTTATGAAGAGGCCGAGCGCGAAGACATCAAGAATGCGATAACAGGTGCCATTTTTAAAGTCAAGGTAGATCCAACCCACCCATTGGCCTACGGCTATGAAGACCATTATTTTTCCCTTAAGTTAAGCGCTAATGCCTTTGAAAAATTAGCAACTGGAACAGTGGCATATATAAACGGGGACAGCAATCCTATTTCTGGTTTTGCCGGAAGCAAAGCAAAGAAAAAAGTGGCAAACACCCTTGTTTTTGGAGTTGAGGAACACGGTAAGGGACAGGTTATCTATATGGTAGACAACCCCCTGTTTAGAGGGTTTTGGGAGAATGGAAAACTATTCTTCGCAAATGCCCTCTTTATGGTGCAATAAAAATAAAATATCATTTAATTATGATAATAATACCTTACTAAAAACAAAACAACATATAAGATGAAAAATATATTTAAGGAAGAAGTAGTGGCCGAAGTAATTGGCCGCATCAACAAATTAAGTCCAAAAAGCACTCCGCAATGGGGAAAAATGAACGTAGCCCAAATGCTGGCACACTGCAACGTTCCCTATGAAATGGTTTATACCAATAAACACCCCAAACCAAAAGGGCTAATGAAAGTAATGCTCAAACTATTTGTAAAACAAGTTGTTGTAGGTGAAAAACCCTATAAAAAAAATAGTAGAACCGCACCCGCCTTTTTAATTACGGATGAAAGGGACTTTGAAAAGGAAAAAAAGCGACTCATAGATCACCTAAAAAAAACTCAGGAGCTGGGGGAAGAGCACTTCCATAATAAGGAGTCACATTCCTTTGGCCCCCTTACCAAAGAAGAGTGGAACAATCTATTTTACAAACACCTTAACCACCACTTGGTACAATTTGGGGTTTAGACCAAATACGGATCCGGACAAGAACATCGCTCCGTAGATATGCCTCCTAAACCTCAATCCCTGTTTTATTAGAAAAGATATTATAAATGTGAATAATATTCAATATTTTTGCCAATTAATAAAAATTACATCACTAAAACTTTAGAATTAAAACCAACCTTTATGAAAAACATTACTGGTATTTATCTTTTGCTATTCTCCTTCCTACTTTTCTCATGTGCCCAGAAAGAGCATAAAATGGGCGACTTTAAATTATTGCCACAACCTCAGGAATACAGTATTACAGGAGTGAGTGCTATAGCCCATGATGCGATTTTTAAGGTAGACACCAAAGCGGAAGACCTACTACCCGTAATTAACCAAGAGGTTTTAGAAATTAATTCTGAGCAGGGCAAGATTTCCATTTCCTATGCTGTTGAGGACAACTTGGACACCCCGGCAGAAGGTTACTCCCTAGCCATTTCGGACCAGGAAATTAAAATAACCGCTAAGGATGACGCGGGATTGTTCTATGCCTTCAAGACACTGGAACAAATTGTTTTGGATGCCAAGGACCAAAAGGTTAACCTACCGCTTTGTGCAATAAAGGATTATCCACTATTATCCTACAGGTCTGTACATCTAGATGTGAAACATCATTTGGAAAAGACGGCCTATTATTACCAACTATTGGACAAATTGGCCAGCTATAAGATTAATGGGATTATTTTGGAAGTAGAGGACAAACTAAAATTTAAACGGCAACCCGTAATTGCTTCTGAGGATGCGTTGAGTATAGAGGAATGGAAAAAAATAAGCGAGTACGCCAAGGAACGCCATATAGAGATTAGCCCCTTGGTACAGGGCTTGGGTCACGCCTCCTTTATCCTAAAGCACCCTGAATACAAAGAACTTCGGGACAATGCGGAAAGTGATTGGGCATTTAATCCGTTGGATCCAAAAACCTATGAGGTACAGTTTGACCTTTATTTGGATGCCATGGAAGCCTTCCCTTACGGAAAATACCTGCATGTTGGGGGCGACGAGGTACACACTACAGGAAAAGGAAGTAAAGAATCCCCTTTAAAACTTCAATTGATGTGGCTGAACAAGGTGGCCAATTTTGCCGAAGAACACGGAAAAACCCCAATTTTCTGGGATGACATGCCGCTAAAACAAGCCGATGTTTACGCTCCCATGTTCAAAAAAGAAATGACTGAAGAAGAAGTGGATCAGATATGGCAGGATAATGAACACAAGCTATTGGAATTTTTGGACATATTCCCCAGAAACTGCATTTATATGAGGTGGAATTACGAATCACCACAGGCTGTAGGAAATATAAAGGCAATGAAATGGTTTACAGACCATGGCATGGAAGTTATGGGTGCCACTGCGGGCCAGACCAGATGGGTTTTAATGCCACAGGAAGAAAGCAATATGGAAAACATAAAATCTTTCGCTCTAAGTTCCATAGAAAGTGGGCTTAAGGGATTACTGCTCACCTTATGGGATGATGACTCCCCACATTTTGAGTTATATATGCGTGGCATTTTAGCCTTTGCAGAATACTCGTGGGTAGGCGACAAAAGAAATAAGGATGAAATTAAATCGGCCTTTAGACAACGACAATATGGCCATACCATGGCCGATGAAAAAAATGCCTTTATTACAAAATTGGAAAAACCAGTGGCTTTTTGGAAAAATGCGTTGCTAAAGAAAAACCAACGCAATTTTCTGCATAAGATAAAAAACCCCTTAGAAGAGGCCGTAATCAACTTTCCAGACAAGGAAAATATTGGCGCTTGGACTTTGGAACATGAGGAACGACTTAAGAAAGCCAGCCAAATATTAAACACAACAGATAGTATTGCCAAAGCCATAGCGCATGCCCGTTCTATAGCCCTGCGAAATGACCACAACCTAGAGGTATACGAGCAGGTAAACAAACTGGCACAATACAGTCCAAAGGTGTTATTGACACTAAAAGAATATGACCTAGCAGACAGCAGGGAAGAAATAACTGTTGCAGCTGCCAAATTAAAGGAATTGGAAGCTGAATTTAACACCATTAGAAAAGAATTGGAAGCCGTATATGGCAAAACCCGTATTTTAAACAAACCGGATAATTATATTTTGGATCAGGACCACCATGTACATCTGGCCAACCAAACCAAAAATTTTGATTGGCAATTTTATGCCGAAATGCTGTTTTTTAAAAAACTCAAAACTGAAATGGCACAGGAAATTTATATGGAAAATGCAGACCCACTTAAAAAATAACCCCTATCCTTAGAATCTAAGGCCATACCCTAGGCCTAAACATGGCAGAGGAAATATCTTCTGCCAATGTTTACCAACCTAGTGTTTATTTAAGTATATTTCGGTCCCAAAAACCATTATTTTAAATAGGGATAAGGAGCGTGTTTATGAAAGAGAAAGATGCCACCCGAATAAACAAATTTTTTAGTGAAATGGGGTATTGTTCGCGAAGGGCTGCGGACAAACTTATTGCTCAGGGCAGGGTCACCATTAACGGAAAAGTTCCTGAAATGGGCACCAAAATCACCATAGATGACGAGGTCCATGTAGACGGAGAACTCATTTCCGAGGCCAAGGAGAAACCCGTATATATTGCTTTT
>JBFHGV010000106.1:0-7966 GCA_041582955.1 Arenibacter sp. | reverse complement strand
CGTCACTGTCCTTGTCCCGTAACCACACCAGGCCGTTGTCGTCTTTCAATTTGTAACGGTTTATATAGATATTCCCGGTCTTGGAGACTGTCATATGTCTTAAGTTGCCCAAATCCTTGGCTACAACTTCTACCGAAAAGCCCTCTGGGACCACAATGGCCGTTTCATTTACGGGTGCTGATGCTTTCTTTTTGGAATTCTCCTTGCATTGGGTGCCCAGCAAGCCCAATAAAACGATTATAAATACAGGTAAATGGCGTTTACTATTAATGTGCTTCATAAAAATTGGTTTCAATAGGTTTGATCAAGCGTTAAAGATAACATTTCAATCGTATTTGGGAATATGGTTTTACAATTTTAGTGGGGTGCTGGGCACAACCTTTATTATAACAAAACAACTCCACAGGAAGAAGTAACAAGCTCCCCCTTATAGATTTTGTGGGGGTTTGTTCAGGGGTTATAAATCGTAAAAAAGCTATCCGCTATCGGATATTGAAAAAAAGCATCCCAAAAATCATTATTTTCACCAAATACTTTGTAATACATTTAGAATGGGCAAAAAAACCACTATATACGATATTGCCAAAAAGTTGAATATTACGGCCGCTACGGTTTCCCGTGCCTTGAACAATAACCCTAGGGTGAGCGAGGCGACCAAGGAGCTTGTTGTAAAGACGGCGGCAGAGATGAACTATGAGCAAAATCGATTGGCATTGGCCCTAAAGAGTGGTAAGAGTATGAATGTGGGGGTCATAGTGCCCTATATTAACCGGAATTTTTTCTCCACCATTATCCGGGGCATAGAGGAGGAGCTATATCCTATGGGGTACCATGTCATTATTTGTCAGACCCATGATGAGGCCCAAAGGGAGAAGGATACGGTACAGAATTTATTGAATGCACAAGTTGATGGTATTCTTATGTCCTTGGCTACAGATTCACAAGGCGAAGAACATTTTAAGCAGGTACTTAAGAAGAACGTACCCCTGATTTTCTTTGATAGAAAAAAGGATATGGTTGGCGCCAGTTCGGTTTGTATTGATGATTATCAAGGAGGGTTTGAGGCTACCCAGCACCTCATTGACCAAGGCTGTAGCAAAATTGCCCACCTTGCTGTAAACCGCTCATTGGAAGTGTACAAGAATAGGTTTGAAGGATATAAAAAAGCACTGTTAAAAAACGGGTTGGAGTTTAAGGAGCAATATGTAATTGAATTGGAGAGCGATTTTGAGGCCGGTAGGGAAGCAGCAGAAAAGCTGATGAAATTAGATCCGCCGCCCGATGCCATTTTCTCTGCAACCGATCACGGGGCTTTGGGCGCCATTAAGCACCTAAAAAGTACAGGCGTCAAGATTCCGGACGATTTCTGTGTGGTAGGCTTTAGTAACGAACCCTTTACCCAGTTTATGGAACAGTCCATTAGTTCTGTGGATCAATCCCCTTTGGAAATGGGGAAAAAGGCGGCCCGGGTGTTCCTAGAGCAGCTGGAGCATAAAGGGAAGGAAAAAATTGTAAAGAAAGTGGTCCTTACCCCAGAGCTGAAAGTTAGGCAGTCGTCTTTGAGGAATACATAATAACCAGCGCCCTTTTTTTATTCCACCCTATGGTTATTTTAGGAAACCATAAGTTAGGGGTTGCCCATTATTGCCTAAAGTACAAATAGCAGCTTTTTACATAGAACGGCTGTATGGTCTAATAGGTCCCTAATAATTTGCTAAGAGGACTTTGGGAGGCAGCGTTTTATGCCCTGTTCACCTATCGCTTTACTGCTTTTAAGCCCTCTAGTACTTCTCTGGAAACTTTAATTGCCGTTCCATGTCTTGTTCCCTTAGGGAATGCTATTTGATGGGATATATCGGTCCAATCTTTTAGATTTCCGGAGGAGACAGCTCCATATTGCTTATCCACGTATTTGTCAAAATACACTACCCATTTGCCGTTGACCTTTATGGCCGTAGGGCCTTCTGCCCAATAGTCGCCCGTAATGGGAGCACTGGCCTTGGAATAGGGTCCACTTAGGGCCTTGCTGTGGGCTATTCTAATATTCTTTTCCGGCGGTTCAACGGTTTCATCTTTAAGGAACATTATATAGCGGTCCCCTTCTTTCTTTATGCTGGCGTCTATTACGTTAAAGCCGGGCTCATAGAGCAGTTGGGTATCCGTAAATTCTTTAAAATCGCGGGTAAGGGTATAATATATTCTGTGGTTGTATCCGTTTTCCTTTTTGCTCTTTGTTTCCGGAAACCTTCCTTTAACGGTGCTAGACCAATAGATCATATACTGTTGGCTGCTTGGGTCATAGGTAATTTCCGGGGCCCAGGTATTCTGGCTGTCTTTTTCATGGGCCATAACGGGAATAAATTGTTGTTCGGACCAGGAGATAAGGTCCGTGGAGGAGGCGTAACCAATGCCCGTATCGGTCCAACTTACGGTCCATACCATATGGTAGCGTCCGTCACCGCCTTTAATAATGCAAGGGTCCCGCATTAATTTGTCCTTGCCCACATTTGGGGTTAAAAAGGAAGTATTGTTCTTAAGGGCTTCCCAAGAGTAGCCATCCTCACTATAGGCCAGATGGAGTCCGTCTTCCCCATTGCCCATAAAATAAGAAAACAGGTACACCTCTTCATCAAATATAAGTTTATTGGCCAGTAACCATTGTTTTAAGTCTTTTGGCCAATTGGCATGGGTCCCAAAAACACCCAGGCCAAAACCATGTCCCCCCTTTTCATATAAATGCATTTCCGCGGAAACCTCGTGCTGCTTCAAGGCCAAGTAATATTCGATACTGTTTTCTACGGGAACCGATCTGTCGTCCGTAGCATGCACCAGAAAGGCGGGCGGAGTTTGGGCATTTACCTGCTTGGCGTTGGAATACTTTTCAATTAATTCCAGGGAAGGGGCCTCTCCCAATACATTTTTCTTGGAACCGTTGTGGGTGATGCCCTCTGCCATTGAAATTACCGGATAAACAAGTACGGAAAAATCTGGCCTGGCCGAGGTTTGTTCTTTTGGAGTGTAGGTTTTGTCGTTGTAATGTGTAGATAGGGTGGAGGCCAAATGGCCCCCGGCCGAAAAGCCCATAACCCCAATTTTATCGGCAGATATATGCCATTTTTCCGCATTTCGGCGTACCAGGCGAATAGCCTCCTGTACATCCTGCAAGGGGCCTATGGATTTATCCTGCATGGTAAGATCTGTAGGCATACGGTATTTTAGTACAAAGGCCGATATGCCCAGGGTATTCAGCCACTTGGCAACCTTATACCCCTCCTTGTTGATGGCCAAATGGGAATAGCCGCCACCAGGGCAGATGATTACTGCCGTACCCTTGCTAAGGGCAGCATCGGCAAGGAAAGGCGTTAAAGTAGGCTGTGATATTTTACTAATTCCCCTCAGCGCCCCAAGGGCATCATAAGTGTACTCTTCTAGGTAAGCGGAATTTTCAATGGCCCCTGGGGCACCCTTTGGCCATAAGGGTATGGCTTGGCTCTGGGCAAGGGCAACATTTAGAAATAATAGACAGAACAGTCTTGGTAGGTTAAAAGATACTCTATTTGTAAGGGGCATGTTTGGTTAATATCTTGGTTAATGTTATTGTGGAGCAACCCTGGGCTATAGCATTGTTAAGAATGGGTTGGCAGGGAAGCACTATGGGCAATATAATCAATTTTCAAGTAATGTAAAGGGTAGATTTTGTTCAGGCTTACTGTTTTGGAGGTAGTGGTTTTGCTGTGTCGGTATAGTTGTACTGTGCTGTATATTTGTGGGTTATGTACATAGGTCAGCTTAAGGATTCTTGTGTTTGCATTACAATTTTAAACCTTATTGGTAGGTTCCCCTTCTAAAAATAAAAGAGCCGCTATATATTACAAGCGGCTCTCTTTAAAGGTTATCCTTAAAATCCGTAAAGTCCGGATCCGGATTAGGTCAATGCATTTAGGTCATTAACGCTTTACCAGTTCTTCAGCGGTTAAGGCTTGCTTTAGTTCTGCCTTAATACGTCTGTGGCTGTTGAAGAACAATTTTCCGTTCTTACGCTTTAGGTATACTTCAACAGTACCGTCTGGCAGTTCGTTCATCTCAGAAATAACCACAGTCTTTTTTGTGATGCTCTTGTAATCTGCAATACCTCCTTTTTTAATGATAAAATTCTTTCTTGGTAGTTTAATGTGCATGTAGGAATTGGAAGAGGGGGCACCAATTACCAATTCGGACCCAACTTTTATATCATCCATAATAGGGTCGTTGTTGGCTTGGGCCAGACCTACCGAAAATAAAAAAGTAAGCAAAAGAAATGTTGTTTTCATAGTTTTACTAATGTTTTTTAATTGTTTAATTATTTTTACGGTCTAAAAATAATAAATATCCATAAAATAGATGTCTTAAGGTTTTCTTAAATCGTCCTCAAAAAACCTTAAAAATAGGGAGTATGGGCTGTTGGGAGCCTTAACCGATAAGAACAGAAACCAGCTTAAACAATTAGGGAATAGAAACAACTCAGTTGTAGTTCACAATAGCTATGTTTACTTCCTTGCCCAAGGTAGTAAGCCCTTTCCAAAGCAAATCTAAACGGGCTTTGTCCCCATCGTCCAAGGCGGGAACATTCTTTCTGCTGTTTATCGTTAGGTCAAGGCCTCTCAAGTTCATAAAATATTTGGCTCCGAGGGCGTATTTTTTACCAATGACCGATTTGTTGGCAAGTATAAAATCATTAACTTTTTTTACGGATGCGGATACTTCTTTATTGCGACCGTTAAGCCAGAGATAAGAGAACAGTTCTGGGTAAAAGTTGCCTGCAATACAGGACATGCCTGCCCCACCGTGCCTTATGGAATGTAGTACATCTGGTGAGTGGGCATTGTAAATACTTAAAGTGGAATTGGAGGTTATGGCTATTTTTTGGGCCACCAATTCCGCATCACATGTGGTGTCTTTAAAGTATAGGAAGCGTCCGGTTTTTTGCAATTCATCCAATATTTCTGGATCTACTAGTCGCTTATAGGGAGAAGGGCATTCATAAATGCCCAAGGGAATATCCCCGGTCTGCTTCATGATGCCTTCAAAAGAATGCAGTAGGGCGGTATTGTTTTCATTTTTATTGACCATAACTGAGGGTATAAGCACTACGGCCTGCACTCCTGTAGCATGGATTTTTTTTATAAAATCTACATTTTCGCTTATTTGGTCAGAAAAGGTTCCTGTAGAAACAACGGGGAGATGGCTGTTTTCTACCACAAACTTGGTTAGTGCTATACGCTCTTGATTACTGAGGTCGTACATTTCACTTGAACCACAATTGGCAAACAGGCCTGTGGCACCAGAATCTTCATACCATCGGATCAATCGCTTTAGCCCTTGGTAATCAATGGATAAATCTTCATTAAAAGGAGTCATCATTACGGGCCAAAATCCTCCCGGCAACTTGTTTTCGATTGAAAAAAAAGGGAGTTTTTCGAAGCCGCTACTTAACCAAATGCCTCCAAAGGTGGTCATGATTCCGGCGTTTAAAAATTTTCTACGTGTCCAATTCATGGGTTTATTTTTATTTTATCCTACATCCTGTTTATTAATATATGATCAAACATATTGATTGGTAGTCAAAAAAATGCATTGTATTTTGTCAAATACATGTGTTATCTTATAATTTTTTGATTTTACCGTAAATCTTATGTTTTAAATTACTGATGGACCACTGGGGTAACCGAAAAATAGCGCGGTTGCATGGGGTTGTAGAACTGGGGTTGGTGGGTGAAACCAGACCGCAGGCTTTTCTTATAATGGATTGTTATGCAGATGTACTTTATATTGGAGCGAATAGGTTATGGGATTGCGACAGCCGCTAAAATGGTATTTTGAAAAGTACCAATAAATTGGTTTGTTCTGGCTTCGCTTCTCCTAGTGATTGGCAGACCGTGGTCCATTGCTTGCTGTAGCTTATTTTGAGCTGATAAACATAATATCCTTATTTTGGTAGCGGGCTTATTTTTCCGAGGATCGATAGGCCATAAAGAATCAGTTTTATGGATTACAAAAAGATTCAGATCACAGCAGATCAGGCTGCTACTATTGCCCAGGAAAACTTTAATATTCAAGGGAGCGCCAAACAACTCCCTGGGGAAATCGATTTTAATTTTAAGATCGATGCAGCGGACGGACAGCAGTACATTTTGAAAGTCTCCCGACCTGATGAGAATGAGGATTATTTGGACTTTCAACAGAAATTGCTGCTTTATGCCAGCGAACACGCCAAGGATCTAACGTCACCCCAAGTGGTTCCGGATAGGCAGGGAAATTTAATTTCTGAAATTATGGACGATTTTGGGCAGATCAGGAAAGTGCGACTTCTGTCCTGGATATCTGGGAGGGTCTGGAGCGGGGTAAATCCCCAATTGGATGATCTTCGTTACAGTTTGGGAGAACAATGTGGGAGACTTGCCCGGGCCTTGCAAGGTTTTGACCATCCCGAGGCCCATCGGGAATTTGTCTGGGATGTGGCCCAAGGCGATTGGACAACATCACATCTCCAGCTGTTTGTAGGTGGGCAAAAAGAGATTGTCTCCTATTTTCAGAACCAGTTTAAGAAGGCGAAGTCCGGTTATTCCCTGTTGCGCAAGGCCGTGGTACACAATGACGCCAACGACAATAATGTTATTGTTTCACAAAACTTGATCGATTCCAAAGTAATCTCCGCAATAGATTTCGGGGATTCGGTGTATACGCAGATTATTAACGACCTGGCCGTAGCATGTGCCTATGCCATCATGGGGCACAATGACCCTTTGGAGGCCGCACTACCAATTGTAAGCGGGTATAACAAAGTATTTCCCTTGCAGGAAAGGGAGTTGGAATACCTCTATGTGTCCATTGCAATGCGTTTGGTGATATCCGTAACCAAGTCGGCCATCAATAAAAGAGAAGAACCGGAGAATAGGTATCTCCTGATCAGTGAAAAACCGGCCTGGGAGTTATTGCGGAAATGGAAGGACATCAATGCGGATTTGGCCCACTATAGTTTCAGGGCGGCTTGTGGGTACACCGCCCATCCAAAGGAAAAGGAATTCACGGACTGGGCCAAAGGGCAATCCCTGTCCCTGGCAACACTTTTTCCCACTATAGCTTACAACACGGTATATCCCTTGGATCTGAGTGTGTCCAGTAGATGGATTGGGCATGAAAAGGACTTTAACGATCTGGACTATTTTCAATATAAACTTAATAAACTACAGGGAGAACATCCTTCCAAAATTTTGGCTGGGGGCTATCTGGAGCCACGCCCTATCTATACCTCTTCGTCTTACGATAAGATTGGGAATAGGGGGCGTGAAAGTAGAAGTATACATTTGGGGGTCGATTTTTGGCTGCCGGCAGCAACGCCGGTTCACGCTCTTTTTGATGGGGAGGTGGTTACCGCCGTAAACGATGCCGGGGACAAGGAGTATGGCGGACTGGTAATTTTGCGGCATGAAGAGGATGGACTGGAGTTTTATACCCTGTACGGACATTTATCGGTGGACAGTGCTACCCGGCATAAGCTAGGCGCCCATATAAAGAAGGGTGATGAAATTGGTGTTTTGGGCTGTTGGCCAGAGAATGGCAATTGGGCCCCACATCTGCATTTTCAGATCATGCTTAGCATGCTTCACTATAGAATAGATTTCCCTGGCGTGGGTTATTACAGTCAGATCAACCTATGGAAAAGCCTTTGCCCAGATCCTAATTTGTTGTTTAAGCAACAGGGCTTATCAGGGAAGCACACAGCAAGTAATGATGAAATCATCGCCTATAGAAAACAACATTTGGGAAAAAGTTTAAGCCTGCAGTACAAGATGCCCATCAAAATGGTAAGGGGTGCAGGTCCTTACCTAATGGATCAATACGGTAGAAAGTACTTGGATACCGTAAACAATGTGGCCCATGTGGGGCATGAACATCCAGCCGTGGTAAGGGCAGGACAGGACCAAAT
>JBFHGV010000105.1:0-7974 GCA_041582955.1 Arenibacter sp. | reverse complement strand
TCATGATCATAAATATGATCAATTGTCTCAGAGAGATTATTTTGAGATCTATTCCTTTTTTAATAATGTAAATGAGAAAGGATTGCGAATGGATGCCGTACAAGCAGCGCGGCAAAAATATTTTGCGGATGCACCCTTTCTTAAGGTTGCCGATGAGGAAACCTCAGGGGTTTTGTCTTTTATAAATAAGCCTGAAGGAGAGGAGGTCAAGGTAATGGTAATGAACGATTCTATGCCAAGAAAAACCTATATTTTTAATCGTGGTGCATATGATAGTCCAGGAGAGGAAGTAACCCCCAGCACTCCGGAAATTATCCTGCCTTTTTCTGAAAACCTACCTAAAAATAGATTGGGATTGGCCAAATGGGTCACTGATGTGGACAATCCGCTTACCTCTAGGGTCTTCGTAAATAGAATTTGGGGCATGCTATTTGGAAACGGCTTGGTGATGACTGCCGAGGATTTTGGAGTACAGGGCAGTTTGCCGACCCATCCAAAATTGCTGGACTGGCTGGCAAGGGATTTCGTAGAACACAATTGGGACATTAAATATTTATTGAAAAAAATAATGTTATCGGCTACCTATCAGCAAAGTTCCGTGGCAACAGAAGAAGTTAAAAAGGCAGATCCGGAGAATAAATGGTTGTCCAGGGCTCCCAGATTTAGAATGAGTGGGGAGATTATACGCGATTATATTTTGGCTACCAGTGGTTTGTTGAACAAAGAAATAGGAGGGCCCAGTGTAAAACCATATCAGCCTGCTGGGCTATGGGAAGAAACCAATGCTGGCGGTAATAGAGGGGTGCTGACCACGTATGTGGCCGATGAGGGCGATAAGTTGTACAGGCGGTCCTTGTATACCCTTTGGAAAAGAACATTGCCCCCGCCCAGTATGTCCATTTTTGATGCCCCTAATAGGGATATTTGTGAGGTTAGAAGACAAAAGACCAATACACCATTACAGGCCTTGGCCCTTCAGAATGATGTTCAAATGTTAGAGGCGGCAAGGGTATTGGCCCAAAATGTGATTGCTGAAATACAGCCCACCGATCAATGGGTAACTACCGTTTTTCAAAGGATACTGATCCGGAACCCCAAAGAAGAGGAACTTAAGGTCTTGGAGAGCTATTATTCCGATGCCTTGGACAAGTTTTTAAAGCAAGAAGGAAATGCCGAAAAATTGATAGCCCAGGGGGAGTACAAAAATAGGGAAACAGATCCGGTTAAAACGGCTGCGCTAATGTTAACGGCACAGGTGATATATAATCTTGATGAAACAATTACAAAAGAATAGCGATCATGGAAGAAGACAAATCAAAATCCGAAAATCCGCTTAAGGTAAACCGCAGGCACTTCTTCTCCCAATTAAGTGTTGGGATCGGTTCCTTGGCTTTGGGGTCATTATTGATTCCGGACCTTTTTAAAGGCGGTCCCAAACCTTTGGCGAGTCAGCCATTGGGCATTCCGCATTTTGCCCCAAAAGCTAAAAGGGTCATTTATTTGTTTCAATCGGGAGCCCCATCCCAACTGGAATCTTTTGATTACAAACCAACCTTGGCCAAAAGGATGGGAGAGGATCTGCCAGACTCCGTCCGCAATGGCCAGCGCCTTACCGGAATGACCGCGGGGCAGGATAAATTTCCTTTGATGCCTTCGGCAGCCAAGTTTGCCCAACACGGGAAAAGCGGAGCTTGGGTAAGTGAATTTTTTCCGCATATAGCGAAAATTGCAGATGAGATCTGTATAGTAAAAAGTATGCATACGGAGGCCATTAACCACGATCCGGCCATTACTTTTTTTCAGACCGGTAGCCAACAATCAGGAAGGCCCAGTATGGGATCTTGGATGAGTTATGGCCTGGGAAGTGAAAATCAAAATTTACCCTCCTTTGTAGTGCTTACCTCTAGGGGAAAAGGCAATAGTCAGGGCTTGTACTCCAAACTTTGGTCCAGTGGATTTTTAGACTCCAAGCACCAAGGGGTATTATTGAGGTCTGGGAAGGACCCCGTACTGTATTTAAACGATCCTGACGGAATTTCACGTTCCGATAAGCGTCATTTGTTAGACCATGTTTCCTCCCTTAATAACATACATCATATAGAAACCGGTGATGACGAGATAGAATCAAGGATTGCGCAATACGAGATGGCCTATAGAATGCAAATGTCCGTACCAGACGTAATGGACATAAAAAAGGAACCAGAATCCATTATTAAGTTGTACGGCGAAGATTCACAGGTTCCGGGAACCTATGCTGCCAATTGTTTACAGGCTCGGAGGCTAGCAGAAAATGGCGTACGTTTTATTCAACTGTACCATCAAGGTTGGGACCAGCACGGAAATTTGCCCAATGAGATGGCCGGGCAGGCGAAAGATGTGGATCAGGCCTCGGCAGCCCTGATCCTAGATCTTAAACAACGTGGTATGTTAGAGGATACCCTTGTAATCTGGGGAGGCGAATTTGGCAGGACCAACTATTGTCAAGGAAATTTTGATCCTAAAAATTATGGCAGGGACCATCATCCCAGGGCATTCAGTATTTGGATGGCAGGTGGAGGAATAAAACCGGGAATTACTTTTGGGGAAACCGATGAATTTGGTTATAATATTGTAAAAAATCCAGTTCATATCAATGATTTTCATGCCACTATTATGAATAATCTGGGTCTTGATCATGAACAATTAACGTACAAATACCAGGGACGTCGTTTTAGACTTACTGACGTTGCCGGTAATGTAATAAAAGATATTATAACCTAGTATATGATTAAAAAGAACAGTTCCCCTAGGGTCGATTATGTTATTTTCGGCCTCTCGGTATTTTTAATTTTTTGTCTTGTTTTCGAATCCTTTTTAGACCTGCCCAGTATGGTTGCTTGGCTGGGGCGCTTACACCCTTTGGTCTTACATTTTCCCATAGTACTGTTGTTGATGGCAGCAGGTATTGGTCTGCTGAATCAAATTGTGCCTAGACTATTACTGACCATTGCCACACTGTCCGCTTTGGTTACTGCTATTACCGGATTTTTTTTGGGGACGGAATCTACTCCCAAAGCAGAGCTCCTTTTTTGGCATCAATGGATGGGGGCCGGGGTTGCACTGCTGGCGGTATTGTGGTATTGGATCAGTACCAACCATTTGCAACAAACTTATCTGGTAAGAGGCATTCAGGTGGTTGTCATTGTCTTAATAGGATTAACGGGGCATTATGGGGGGATGATTACCCACGGAGAAGATTTTTTGGCTTTGCCCAAAAGTGATAAAACGGAGAAAATACCCGAAAATCCCTTAGTATATGAGCATATTGTACACAGGATACTGGACAAAAATTGTATTGCATGCCACAATCCTAATAAGAAAAAAGGAGCATTGTTGATGAATAGTATTGGGGCACTCCTAGAGGGAGGGGAAACTGGTCCCGCTATTGTGGTTGGTGATCCAGGAAATAGTGAACTTGTTAGGCGTCTTCACCTGCCCATGGAGAATGAGGAACATATGCCACCAGAAGGAAAGAAACCCCTGTCCCAAGATGAGATACGGATATTGGAGCGTTGGATAAGTCTGGGTGCCTCCGATACCTTAAGATTGGGGCATTTGGATAATACAGATCCATTGGTAGGCATAGTAAGGAAAATGATGGAGCGGGGAGCAGAAAACAAATGGACCAAACTTCCCAAGGTAGCAGATACTACCCTGCAAAACCTGGCCTCCGATTACCTTACCATTAGAAGGATAAGTGGTAATTCTCAGGCTTTGAGCGTATCCGTATTTTTACCCCCCAATTACAGTTCCAAAAATATTACTCGTTTGCAAAGGTTGGCCAATAACATTATTGAATTGGATATGAGTGGTATCCCAATTGGGGAAGCGGAATTGGACTTGGTGGCACAGTGTCAGAATTTGGAATGGTTGGAGGTGGATCGGACCCCTATTTCAGATTTGGAATTTGATAAGTTAAAGACCCTTTCCAAGCTACGGGTCATAAAGGCCTATGAAACTGCTATTACAGATAAAAGTGTGACGGTTTTGAAAGGCTTAAATAGTCTTAAAAGTTTGTATATATGGGAAACCCAAATTACAGATAGAGGTCTTTCCGAGCTTAAAGAGGCACTGCCCAATGTACATATTGTCCGTGGGATAGATCCGGAACTAAGGGATGCATTTATAAAGCAGGACACTAGTCTGGATAGTTTACAGTAAATTCGTAAACCCATTTACCAGAACCAACATGATCAAAACTAGCCCCTTCACATTTCTCATATTTCTTTTTGCATTTAATGTGTGCGTAACGGCTCAAAAAAGGTTTCAGTATTCGCATCGGCAAATGGGCACTCAAATTGGTCTGGTGTTTTATGATGAAAATAAGGCAAAAGCAGATTCCGCAGCGCAATTGGTATTCAAAAGAATTGATGAGCTTAATAGTAGGCTAAGCAATTACCTTCCGGATAGTGAAATCAACAGCTTAAGCAATAAACCGTTTATGAAGGTGCCCGTAAGCAATGATCTCTTTTATATATTGAAGCAATCTGACAACTTTTCAAAAAAAACCAAGGGGGCCTTTGATGTTACCTTGGGACCGCTAATAGAATTATGGCGAAAAGCAAGAGATAACAAACAGCTTCCTGGCATTCAGGAAATACGTACTGCTATGGTAAAAACTGGGAGCGGAAACCTGCAATTGCCTTCAAAAAATGTGGTAGAACTAACTAAGGTCGGTATGCAATTGGATGTTGGAGGTATAGGTAAGGGCTTTGCAGCTGATGAGGCCATTAAAATTCTAAAAAACAATGGGGTAAATGCCGCATTGGTAGACATGGGAGGTGATATTACCGTTAGTGATGCGCCGCCCGATAAGGACTATTGGATTTTGGGATTTAGTTATTATGATAAAAATGGCAAGGAGGTTTTTCAAAAAATAAAGCTTAAGAACAGGGCTGTGGCCACCTCAGGGGATTTGTATCAATATGTTGTGATAGACAATATGAGGTATTCCCATATTATCGATCCCCGAAGCGGTAGGGCCTTAAGCAACAATATTCAGGTGACAACCATTGCGCCCAATGGAACTATGGCAGATGCATATGCATCTGCGTTAAGTGTTTTGGGTGTAGAAGAAGGGAAAAGGGTGGTAAGCAAGACTGATGGGCTAGAGGTCTTTGTGGTGGAGGATATTCCTGATGGGTACAGGCAGTGGAATAGTCCCGGATTTTTAAATTATGTGATTGAGGATTAAAACAAGGCATCATTTTAATAATAAAAAGATAAAGGGTTCCTTCCCCTGCTAGGGGAAGGAGGACCAATTTACGGCTGAGGTGGATGGGGACGGAAGGGGTGATTTTCGGAAGATCAATTGGAGTTCTGAGCATGATCTCTTCCGGCTTATGTCCCTAAAAAGGAGCAAAGTCCGTGGTATAGTTAGAATAAGAGGTATTTTACAGGGCTGGGATTTAAGTTGTAATATTGTGATTATATAGAAGTAAAATGGAAATCAAGGAGAAAATAAAACAACTGGCAAAGACCTATTCCTCAGAATTTGTCGGTGTCAGGAGACATTTGCACCAGCACCCTGAACTATCCTTTAAGGAATACCAGACCTGTACTTATATACGTCAACAGCTTAAGGAAATTGGAATAGAGCATATACAAACTGTGGCAGAAACTGGTTTATTGGCTACTATTCATGGAACAGAAAAGGATAAAACTATCCTTTTAAGGGCAGATATGGATGCCCTTCCCATCCAAGAGAAAAATACGGTAGATTACGCTTCCAAAAATAAAGGGGTTATGCATGCCTGTGGACATGATGTACATATGACTTCTTTATTACTGACCGCTAAAATACTATTTGAGCTTAAAAATGAGTTCTCGGGGACGGTGGAATTATTATTTCAGCCAGGGGAGGAAGTAATGCCCGGAGGAGCCAGCTTGGTAATGAAAGAGGATGCCTATAAGTCCTTGGGTCCCATTCCCCATTTGGGACAGCATGTAATGCCAAACCTTCCTGCCGGGAAAGTAGGTTTTAGACCAGGACTATTTATGGCCAGTATGGACGAAATTTATATTAGCGTGATAGGCAAGGGTGGGCACGCGGCGGTTCCTGAAGAGTGTATAGATCCCATTTTAATTGCTTCCCATATTATAGTGGCGGCCCAACAGCTGGTTAGTAGAATGGCATCACCTAAAACACCTAGTGTATTGTCTTTTGGGCGAATTATAGGGGATGGGGCCAATAATGTTATTCCAGACAAGGTAACTATTGAAGGTACTTTTAGAACTTATGATGAAGTCTGGAGAACGAAAGCTATAGAAAAACTAACCAAGTTGGTCAAATCCATCGCAGAAGGAATGGGCGCAGAATGCATTGTGGATATCCCAAGAGGATATCCACACCTTAAAAATGACATAGTCCTTACCCATTCCTTAAAACAGGATGCCATTTCGTTCCTAGGAGAAGATAATGTGGTTGACTTGGATTTATGGATGGCCGCAGAGGATTTTGCTTACTACACCCAAAAAAACCAGGCCTGCTTCTACTTATTGGGCGTGGGGAATGTAGAAAAGGGAATTACTTCCGGATTACATACCCCAACTTTTAACATTGATGAATCTGCCTTGGAAACAGGAGGCGGATTAATGGCATGGTTGGCTTTGGAGTTTCTGGCTTAGGTTTTGATTGTTGTGGCGTGGGGTTTATATGATTGGTTTTCAGTGTGTTAAACTCTATTTTGAGACTTGAATATCACTTTTTAATCTGTTCAAAATCTTGATCATGTTCCTACTGCGGCCAAAAGCTGGCCTTTTGCTGATATGAGCGGCATAATTAATTGGCTTTATGCTAACCAATTAATGTTTTGTTTACTTTTAGGGAATTCCATCGGTACGTATAATATGAGAAACTATTTACAGTATATTGTTAGTTTTCTATTTGTGCTGCTGATCTATGCTGTTCATATGTTGCCGGTGTCGGACAGTATGCTGAATGAAAACAATTCCAAGCTATCCCATGTTTTTTTGGCGTCCCAGATTAGATATCATCAGGAATTTGCACCCTTTGCGAGGCGGCCCTTAACCTCTTTGTTGATCGAGGGTTCCTCCGGTATTTTGGGGGTGACCCTAGGGGAGTCTTTTGTGCTTGTAAACCTATTATTGTTATTTGTCAGTGGTATATTGATATATATTGTCTCACTAAAGCTTAATGCAACCAAAGGTCAGGCCCATTTTAATCAAGTGGCCTATTTTTTGACATTTTCAATTCTTTTCGCTTTTTTTCCTCCGGTTTTCAGTTATGATGAGCCGCTTCAGTATTGTTTGATCATGCTTAGTATATTGGCTTTGATCAGGGAAAAGTGGGGGTATTACGTTTTGTTGTTCTTAATGGCCACTATTGCCAGGGAAAGTACTGTTTTTCTATGGCCTGGGTTGGTCATTATATTTTCTGGTCTAAGTTTAAGATCAAAAAAAATGTTGCCTCCTGCAGTAAGAAGAAAATTGTTCTTACTTTTTTTACCCCTTCCCTTGTACGGTATCTATTTGGGGGTATTTTTATGGGTAACCGGTATTTGGAAGGAAACCTCCGCGGTGGCCGCCAACAGGCTTAGTTGTTATGTTCAAAATTTTGGCACTTTAGCCAGTTCGGTTGAAACTATAGCTTCCTTTTTCTTGGTCTTGGGCCCCAGTATTTATTTTGTTTCAAGGATACTAAGGAAAAGGCCTTTAACTATTTTGGAAAAAAAGTACCTTATAGCCTTTTTCATTGTATTGATCATAAATACGCCAATTGTTTTGTTGGCTACCTTGGCCAGGGAGGCCAGATTATTTGCCATGCCACTTATTTTTTTATGGCCCTTGGCAGGACAACTGTATGGTAAGGAATTGGCCCTTTTAATGAAGTGGGGCCTGTATCTGGATTGTTTTAAGAATTGGAGCTATAGTTTGCTTTTGTTGGTGTTGGGCCTATTAAATTATATGGTTTCC
>JBFHGV010000104.1:0-7989 GCA_041582955.1 Arenibacter sp. | reverse complement strand
GCTACAAAAGAAAACAAATAGGTGCTCATTTTATCTGTTTCCCTAAATTGATATGTAGTGATCTCGCCATTTGTCTCTTCTTTTTCTACCGGAGCCCCACTTAGTACTTTCCAATTTTTAGGAGCTGTAATGGTAAGATTGTATTTTGCTTTTATATTGGGTTGGTCAAAACATGGGAATAGGGTTCTAGCTCTATCGGGAACCAGCAATGTATAGAGGTATTCGCTGTTTCTATTTAAAGATAGTTCGCCAGCTATAAATTCAATTTCTATGGTGTTTGTCCCTAGTTCCAATAATGCACTAGGTATGACAATATGTTCCTTTTCAAATGTAATAGGAACTGTTTTTTGGCCGACTATGATATTTTGAATGGATGACAAATCCTCTTTAAAATCTAGATATAAGGGATGGGAAAGATCGTTTATGTCAGTTTTCAAAACCAGTTTGGATGTTATGGGAAGTTCTTTGTTCCTGGGAATGTTAAACCATAAGTGATATACTACATCTTGTACTTGTGTGCTCCTGTATTCTGCCATTTTTAAAGGAACTCCGGTATCGTTGAGAGCGGTAGATTTTTTTGAGGTCTGGGAACAGGAAATACAAGTCAGGACAAGGACGAATAGGTACAATAAATGTTTTGTCATTACAATCTTTACAAATAGGACGTTTATTTTTTTTCCGATCATTTATTATGTCGGAGCACTAAAAAATGTTTGTTGCTTCAAAGATGTGCCTTTTTAATGGACAAATAAAATTCTTTTGAACAGTAGACGTCTTATTGTCGTATTAATTGATGGGAAGATGTTCTATATTACCTTATAAGCTTAGTTGTGGGAAAAGTGGAGTAGGGTTGTATTGTTGCTTAGAAGTATATTTACGCGCACCCCAATAGTGGTGGTTTATTCTTTTTTCTTAAGCCAATCCCAACGTTTTGCCCAGTCTGTTAATACCTCATCCCTCCATTTTAGAATTGTTTTGCCACCCTGTATTCTTCCATCGTAAAGGTTTTTTTCGGATCGGTCCGTAAACCAGTTGTTGCCTAACTTATAATCCGTACTATGTTTTTTTCCCGGCCAGAGATTATCCACTACAATAGTTCCGTGTTGCCCATCAATTTCAGGTAATTGCGAGGAGAAATTGTACTTTAGGTTTTCCGCTTTTTTAGGTATATAGCGTATGGCATAGTTTCCATTGCCAAGATAGTAGCCGGGCCATTTTTGAGCAGATTTCCCATACTGGACTTTCATCCAAAAACAGATAGAATCTGCCGGAATATTGTATTTGGGTCCTTTAAAATGAAATTCTAGGATAGAGCAAAATGCAACCGTATCTTTCATGGTTGTTGTCCCAGTATATACTATTCTTGGACTACGTTTCAATGTAGTAAAACTACCTCCCCAACTTTCACCGGTTGGGTCATCAGGATTCCCATTCATTAAATAGAGTAGGGAAGGAGTGTCCCCCATTTTTATTTCTCCATTGTAGTAATTTTTAAAATCCCTACCTAAATGTCCGGCCCCATCAATGTGATGTTCATAATAATTTGAACTATTAATGGTATCTAGGGCACTGTTATTTGAAAAGAAGCCATAGTAACTAGAATTAACCTCTATAAACCAAAGATCAGGGAAGTTTTTCACAATATAAGCATAGCTGTTAGCGCTCCACTTTTTGTTTGGCCCTCCAATCCAATACACTTTTATCCTGCTATGTATTTCGGGTGCATCGTGCAAGGCTTGGGCCAGGTCTTCCAAACCACCCCATACAATAACCCATAGAGGTTGTGAGGTTTTTCTTTTGGCACATTTAACAATCCAATCCGAACCTTGGGTTGTTGTGGTATAGCCCTTATAGGGCGCATTTCCCCATTGTCCTTGTTTCGTTATGGAGCGCAAATAATCCGGCTTTGCCAAATCCCTCTTGTACTGTTGGAATGTAGGGAAATCTTTTTCGTATAAACTGATCATTTTTAAAATATCCTCCTTGCTGCCATTGCCATAGGAAGGGGAGGCGACCAGACCTTCAATCTTAAACAAATCACTATACATAAGCAAGTGTGCCATGGATTGATTGTCATCAGGATCCGTACCACCTATGTCTGTACTAACCAAGATTCTAGGTTTATCGGCTTCAGGGTTCTGAGCCCAGAATGTGAGGACGATAAAGTAAAACCAAACGATAAAAAAATTTCTTTTCATATTTATACAGCTTTTACAGGTTACACACTGGGAGTAAGGTGTAACTTATTGGTGGTGTTTTGGTTTTAAGATTTCAATTAATGCTTTACTCCAGACTATTAATGATGATTCTCCTATAGCTGGTTAGCTTAGGTTCTCCTTGATCTGTTACTTCGCAGATTATATGAAAATTTTTGCCTTGGGAATCATGAGGTATGTCAATGGTAATTTTTTTGGAATTTTCATCAGCAAGGGTTATGGGACCTTTGTAGGTTCCTGCTTCTTCCTGTATCCACCACTTAAAGCGCAAGAGATCGCCTTCAGGGTCCAATGATGCTGAGGCATTAAGTTTAATCTTTTTGCCTTTTTTCTTCTTTATATGAATTGGTGCTATTCCCTTTTTACCGTTTATTACAACAACGGGATTCCGATTCCCTTTTCCGGCATGGGCCCAATCCATGCGAGCTACAAAATCATTAAAGATATGTGGATAGAGGTAGGATTCGTATTTTTTACAAACATCATTTGCCGCCCCCTGGTAATTGGTATAGGCTGAAGTAATTTTGTCCGGTCCTTTGTCCCAT
Organism: Arenibacter sp.; assembly: GCA_041582955.1. GTDB lineage: Bacteria > Bacteroidota > Bacteroidia > Flavobacteriales > Flavobacteriaceae > Arenibacter. The sequence goes on along the minus strand of JBFHGV010000104.1, from coordinate 5,228 downwards.
TCAAAATAGCCGCCCCAACCGGCTTCACCGGGAATGCTTGGATTGTTAAGGCCATTGGGCATTAGATGTAAAAAGGAAGGGGTATCACCTTCTACCCCAAATTTGTATTTTGGATAGACGCTACCTAGGTTTCCATGGCTTTGAATATGTTCTGCATATTTGCCCCAATTTTCCTTTCCTGTGTTGTTTTGATATTTCCAAGCGCATTCATCCCAGAGGTACATCAAATCATTTTGGAATTCCTTGCGCATCCACTGTTGGGAGCTAGTGTTAAAAGGCGTATTTTTTTTATAGGACCTGTCTTGGTCTGTAATGGCATAGGTATGTATTTTGTGTAAAAAAGCCTTTAGATCTTCTGCACTCTGTTCTTGATTCACTTGCCAAATTGCCTGGGCCAGTGTATTGCCACCACCCCAAAGTAGCACCCATAAAGGGCGTTTATCATCTTCATTCGCCAATTCTATGATCAAATTACTGCCATCGGAAATATTGTTTTTTCCCAATTCCTTGACCCCTCTTTTGGTACTACCAATAACGCTGCGTTCGCGCAAGTATGTTGCCGTAGGCCAATATCCAATTTTCTGTTTGGACTCATCTTTATTGAAACCAATTTGTCCGGAACGTTTTTTGAGATTTGGCAAATCCTTTTCATAAGCATCAATGGCGTTGTGAATTAACTGAAAGAAATCGGGACGGGTTTCATTAAGACTGTAGCCTGTAGTGTAGATTAAACCTTCTATCTCAAACATATCGGCATATACAAGCAGCCTTACCAGGGATTCGCTATCATCCGTTTCCCAGGTTGAAACATCGGTAAGTACCACAATTCTGGGTTTTAGGGGGGCTAAATTGGTTGGGATGTTGATTTTTGGTTGGCCAAATACATTTAGTACTATTGTTAGGGTAAAACCTATTGCTAGATAATTGTTTAACTTCATCATATGTGTTTGTAAATAAAGTAAATTTAACCTCGTTTATGTATATAAAATAATCACTTTTGAAGAAAAACTTATCGAATACCGAGAAATTACACTGTTTCGATCAACACCGAGCCCCCTTTAGGCCCTATGGTCTCACCTGTGAACTATGGACACCCCATGTGATGTGTAAACCTGATCGACATAATGAAATTGAGATCAATTACTTTGCTGAAGGAAGTATAACGTATTTATTTCGTGGTTCAAAAATAATTATTCCCCCAAGAAGCATGGCCTTGTTCTGGGGGTTGGTTCCACATCAGATAGTTGATTATAAGGAATATGCCCCTTATTTTGTATGTACCATTCCCTTGGCCCAATTTCTGGAATGGAACCTGCCCACATTTCTTGTGGATCGAATATTAAAAGGTGAGGTTATTATTGAGGACTCCGGGGAACATTCTTTATACGACCCTTTTATGTTATCAAACTGGATTGATGATCTATCCAAGAATGATGGACGGGAAGTTACCCTGTTGGAAATGAAGGCGCGATTAACAAGATTGGCGAACCGGGTAAAGCAATGTGATATGGGGGAACGCTTGCAAATGCATTCGGGTAACAGCAACTATGTAGAACGAATAGCCATGTATATTGCCAAAAATTATAGTAAACCTATTAAAGCCTCAGATATAGGTGAGGAGGTGGGACTGCATCCGGACTATGCAAACGTGATCTTTAAAAAAGCCTTCGGGTCCACGCTTAACGAATATATCATTCAAGAAAGAATTTCCCAAGCACAGCGAAAGTTGGTAGCATCCAATAAAAGTATTACCGATATTTCCTATGAATGTGGGTTTAACTCCATTAGTAGTTTCAATGCCGCATTTAAGCGCATTAATACGTGTACACCACGTGAATATAGAAATGTATATGTATAGTTCATAGTTGTAACCGCAATTAACTGTTGGCATGACGTTACTTAGAACAATATTTGGAATTAAATATGGCTGTCTTGTTTACGCTATTTGGTATACACTTCTACATCCTTGAACATAAAGGGATTATTGCTAATCCTTAGTGCATTGCCACTGGAGGTGCTTACATTCTTCAGAACAATCTTGGTATTTCGGACATAGGGAAAGGTTTCTTGGTACGAATCGTTGGTCCATTCTTTATTAAAATCTTTAATGATTGCTGGACCTTGGTAGTCTTCAGGATGATTGGAATCATCTATATGTAAGCCTTCTATGACAATATTTTTAGGCATATAACAGGTATAACCAAAATTATGTTTCCCAGAATAAGAGCCGCTAATAAGACTGGGATTGCTAGACCTACCGCCAGAAGGAACAAAAACACAGTTACGAATAATAATATCTCCTTGCCAGGTACTGCCGTAATCAGGGCGTAGGTTTACAAGGCTATTGCCACGGATGGTACTATTTTCAATGGTTAATAGCCCACTGCCTATGGCATTGATTCCCATATGCCCCAGTGTGGAATTTCGAATAGTGGCATTGGCAACCCCTTTATGGGCATCAAAGCGCGAAAAAGTACAATTGTCATAAACAAGATTCTTGGAGTAATTGGAGCTTAGGATGCCCCAATAGGTCCTGTCGTTGATATCGTTGGTCTGACTGCAGTTTACGAATGAGACATTTAGGGCACTGTTAACAACGGCATCATAAGTACCCATGGACACAGGTTTCCCTGCAGATCCAATGGTCTTATAGGTCTTATGTCCCGTTAGGATAGTGTTTTTTACCGTTACATAGGCACAGTCGCGGATATTGATAAAACCGCCATAGGGAGCGCCCTGATCTCCTTCGCCAATGACCCGGTGTTCCAGATTTTCCACCACCACATTGGAACGCCTAATAGCTATATTTCTACTGTAATAGTTGTATTTGGATTGTGCTTTGTTGGCAATGGTGGTGAAACGGCCACCACTAATAGTTAGGGTAGTCAGGTCCAAGGGCAATGCCATAGCCTCCGTAATTTTATTAAAATCCCATATTATTGGGGCGTCCATATCCACATTACCGTTTTTATCCACTACAAAAATATCGGTTTGTGGAGATCCATTGTTTTGATTAAGTCCATAACGGATATAGTGCTTTACATTGGAATTGGTCACCGTAACCAGACAGGTCTGGGGCAAGGAAATATCAATTTTTTCTTGATTTCTTTTAAGCGAAGCTATCCCTGTAAGTTTAAAGGGTTGCTGACTTGAACTGACCAGGAATATAGAAGCCGTTCTATTTTGTACCTGGGTATCGTCTATAATAAAGGCAGCGGTGCCAAAATCCGTATCGGTTTCAATAATGGCCGTGCGCTCTTTGCCATTAATATAATAGGTGTAGCCTTCATCGGCTTTTACCTTAAGGCCATGCAGGTTGGCAAAGGCATGGGTGGCAGCAATAGCATCCATATCATTGGTTTTTCCGTCACCAAGGGCCCCAAACTCACTATAACGAACAAATCCCTTGTTCTTATGGTCAACCACATCCTTTGGGGAGACATTAACCAAAAGCTTCCCATTTTTATGGGCAGATACTCGTGTTTTATTCTTTTTGGAAGTTACTACAATAGTTGAAGTTGGACTATTTGTTTGTCCATAGGAAAATGAAATACAGGACAGACAGAAAATAAGTGAAAAAATATATTTTATCATAGTTGCATGCTTTGAGGTATGAATTTAAGTAATTCCCAATAGAAATATTAAACAAGTAGCATAATATTGTTTTTTTTGGATATTAGTTACCTAGAAACCATCCAATAATTGGCAATGGCTGTACTCTAAGAGTTACGGCCTAGTATGAATAATATGGTAATTTGTCTTTACCCCTGCCTTAGAATCTTCTCCATTTTCCTGCCTTTGGCCAATTCGTCTACCAATTTGTCCAAATACCGTACTTGTTGGGTGAGTGGATTTTCTATTTCTTCTATTCGATAACCACAAATTACCCCTTTGATTTGGTTGGCATTTGGGTTGAGTTTAGCCCCTTTAAAAAATGTTTCAAAAGTAGCTTTGCTGTTAATTAATTCATGCAGATTATTTTCCTCATAGCCCGTTAACCAATGTATCACTTTATGTAGTTCGTCTTCCGTTCTGCCTTTATCCTTAACCATTTTAAGATAATGTGGGTATACCGATGCGAATGTCAATTTTGCTACTCGGGCGTTATGTTCGGGGGTTGTTTTCATATCATTTCAATCTTAATAACTCTCCTGTTCTCTTTACTATGTTTTTATAGTCCCATTGTATTATTACCTATTTTCGGAGCCATCTTTTTGGTTCGGTCTGGTTAATTTGGTTGGTAGTGGTATAGAAAATGGAAGCATCTTTAAATTTACCGCTGCCCTTTTTGAGTTTTTCCTTTTCAAAATCGATACCGCTCCAAAACATAAACCTAATAACATCCTTTTGTTTACTCGATAATCGAGATTTAAACCTGCCTGGCACAGGCAGGTGCTCTGACGCTTTCCCGCTCATATCCGGTTCGGACGGGACCGCCTTTGTTGGTAGACAGGCTTGCCCCATGGTAATTTACCATAACCTACAATTGGATTGCCATCTAAAAACCAGAATGGGTGGCCGTGCCAAATTTTATTTTCGCCTGCCAGTTCCCTGTCGATCGTAACCGCTAGAAGATCGCATATATCTTTGTCCATTACTTCCAGATTATTATTTAACAGAATTTCTTTCCTCATAGTTGTTATATCTTCTTAGCTACAACAGTAAAAGTGTAGCGAATAGCATTTATAATGCTTATGAAGTTACATAATTGTTTTGATGTATTTATCTTAGCAGCTCATATATTTATGGGAAGGACATACCAAATACGATATTGTTATTGGCCATTAAATTTTATTATGAGCTGTGCGGTGTACTTTTAGTATTTGTAATGGAGTTATATAATAAAACTGATAACTAAATTATTGCTGTTTGTACCATCCAATAAGCTGATTATGGAGCATAAAGAAAATAAAACCCAGAAGATAAAGAAGCCATGGCCCACGAAGGATGCTATGGAACAGGTGTATGAAATGAAGCTATGGGGCGATAACAATGCAGGTTTTTATTCAGGGGAAGGCTCGCATCGGCCTGAGATAGTAGGGCCATATATAGAAGCTTTAAAATTGTTTTTAACTTCCTTTAATGAACCGCTTCAGGTATGTGATTTAGGTTGTGGGGATTTTAATGTGGGGAAAGAATTGGTGAAGTATACCAAGAATTATATAGCGGTAGATATAGTAGCAGGCTTAATAGATCATAATAAAGAAAAATATAAGGAAGACAACTTG
>JBFHGV010000103.1:0-8006 GCA_041582955.1 Arenibacter sp. | reverse complement strand
ATGCCCGAGCTTTTAAAATACAGCCACGTTATACTTGGGGATTTGGACACCGCCTTTTTTATGACAGGCCAGGAAAAGCAGGACCCGGATTATCAGGATATGGAATCCTTACCGGAGCTGTATGATCTGTTGTACAAAAGCGCACCGGATTTAAAATACGTTGCCACTACATTGCGCTATTCCATTAATGCCTCACATCAAAAGATTGGAGGTATCCTTTACGACGGTAAGGACATTTATTACGCCAAGACCAGGGAGGTCACTCCAGTGGTAGACCGAGTGGGTAGCGGAGATGCCTTTATGGGGGGATTGATCTACGGTCTTTTGAACGATGATTTGGACAAGCAAGCAACAATTGATTTCGCTGCGGCTGCCTGTTGTCTTAAACATACGATTACCGGAGATTTTAATCTGGCGAGCATTGCAGAGATAGAACAATTGGCCGGAGGAGATTCCTCTGGAAAAGTTAGCAGATAACAACAAGCAAAAAAATATGTCACAGTTTTCAAGAATAGAAGTAGCCGCTTTAATGCAAAAAACGGGGTTAGTCCCCTTGTTTTACCACCAAGATGTAGCACTGGGAAAAAAAATATTAAAGGCCTGCTATGATGGCGGTGCAAGGTTAATAGAATTTACGGCACGTGGGGATTTTGCCCATGAAGTCTTTGGCGAACTAAACAAGTACATTATTAAAGAATTGCCGGAGATGGCCATGGGGGTAGGCTCTATCACCGATGCCGCTGCCGCATCCCTTTATATGCAAATGGGCGCTAATTTTATAGTTACCCCTTCCTTAAGAGAGGACATCGCCACGGTCTGCAATCGCAGAAAAGTATTATGGAGTCCTGGCTGCGGATCCCTAAAGGAGATCAATAGGGCCGAGGAGTTGGGATGTGAAATCATCAAATTGTTCCCTGGCGCCCATTTTGGACCTGGTTTTGTCAAAGCTATTAAAGGCCCACAACCTTGGACCAGTGTAATGCCTACAGGAGGGGTAACACTGGAAGAATCCAACTTAAGTGGCTGGTTTAATGCCGGTGTCACCTGTGTGGGCATGGGATCCAACTTAATTAGTAAGACGGTATTGGAGAACAAAGACTATGCTGGTCTGGAAAAGACGGTTAGGGAAACCTTGGCCCTTATCCAAAAAATAAGAAGCTAACAATACTTCCGTTCCGGGGTAAAAAAATACACCCTCTGTTTCTTGCTACAAGAACAGAGGGTGTATTGTTAAGGGGCAGGTACTGTTTTATAAAGATCTACGGATACCCAATTCCAGACCCCTTAATTCTGCCAGACCCCTTAATCTTCCTATGGCGGAATATCCGGGATTGGTCTTTTTCTTTAAATCGTCCAGCATTTTATGGCCATGATCAGGGCGCATAGGCATGCGCAAGTCCTTTCTTCCGGCGGCACTTCTTTTTTCCTGTTCTTCCACCAAAGCTTTCATTACCCCATACATGTCCACATCACCCAACAAATGATCGGCCTCATGAAAATTGCCATTTTCATCGCGCTGCGTACTCCTTAGGTGCATAAAGTGAATACGATGTCCCAGTCTTTTTACCATACCTACCAAATCGTTGTCGGCCCTGACCCCAAACGATCCGGTACAAAAAGTAAGTCCATTATTGGGACTGTCCACGGCATTGTAAAGATCCACTATATCCTGCTCTGTACTTACCACCCGCGGCAATCCTAAAATGGGATATGGCGGATCGTCTGGATGGATACACATTCTTACTCCGCCTTCTTCCGCAACCGGTATAATCTGACTTAGAAAAGAAAAAAGATGCTCTTTTAATTCCTTTGCCCCTATATGCTCATAGGTGGCCAGTATTTTATTAAATTCTTCCAAGCTATAGCCCTCCTCGGCCCCTGGCAAACCAGCTATAATATTTTTGACCAATTTCTGCTGCTCCGCTTCAGAAGTATTTTTTAAATACTCACTTGCCGCTTTCTTCTCCTCTTCGGAATAGGAAGCTTCTGCTCCGGGACGCTTTAGCAAAAACAACTCAAACGCGGCGAAGGCATCTTTTTCAAACCTCAAAGCGGTTGACCCATCTTCCAAGGCATAATCCAAATTGGTCCGTGTCCAATCCAGTACGGGCATAAAATTATAACAAATAGTGTCTATTCCACAGCTGGCCAAATTGCTAATAGTGGTCTTATAATTCTCAATGTACTGCTGAAAATCGCCCTGTTGTGTCTTAATATTTTCATGAATGGGCACACTTTCCACCACAGACCATGTTAGCCCTACGGCTTCAATCTCACTTTTTCTTTTTTGAATTTCATCAATTGTCCATATTGTTCCATTAGGAATGTGATGTAAGGCGGTTACCACTCCTGTAGCACCAGCCTGTTTAATGTCCATTAAGGAAACTGGGTCTTGCGGACCGTACCATCTCCAGGTATTTTCTAACGATAGACTCATCTAGTAAAATATAATAGGGCCTATACGCCCTTGTTATTGGTATGATTGATTATGTATTAGCACAAAATTACGTTTAAAATTTGAATTAAGGTTTTGGACAGGAACAGTAATTAATGAGCCCAAACGTCCTAGCCGGCCCCTCTAACTCCTTCAAGGGTACAAAGCCGGTTTTGGTTTGGGCCTTTAATATTGGATGGGACGTAAATTGGATTAAGAATAGGTTAAAATCCCTAACTTTTACATGCATTTAATTTCTTTGTATTACTTTTATCGATTCAACCAAAAATGAATAAAAAATCTTGCCACCCATGATTAAAAGTAAAATCGATAAGGTAACCAGTTTTGAGAAAAGGTTTGAAAAAATCAATACGGTTATCTTTGAGTCCTCCGAGGTTGCGTCCAAATCAGCTGCTGCTGAAATTGCGACATTGATTAAGAAAAAACAAAAAGCCAAGGAAATGTGTGTCCTTGGACTTGCTACGGGATCTACCCCAAAAAGATTGTATGCAGAACTTGTACGCTTGCACAGAGAAGAAAACCTTAGCTTCAAGAATGTTATAGCGTTTAACCTAGATGAATACTACCCCATGGAGCCCGATGCCATACACAGTTATGTGCGCTTTATGGAGGAACTTCTATTTAATCATATAGACATTGAGCCAGGCAACTATCATATCCCTGACGGAACACTATCCAAAGCCGACATTGCCGATTATTGCAAGGAGTACGAAGCAAAAATAGATGCTTTAGGCGGAATTGACCTGCAGATTTTGGGTATTGGTGGTAACGGACATATTGGTTTTAACGAATCTGGATCCCTACCCAACTCAAAGACCAGGTTGGTAACCTTGGACCACATTACCAGGGTTGCGGCAAGCAAGGATTTTCAAGGCCTACAAAACACTCCCAAAACGGCGATTACCCTTGGTATTAAACAAATAATGCAGGCCAAACAGGTAATCCTAATGGCTTGGGGTGAAGGCAAGTCGTCTATCATCAGAGAATCGGTTGAGGGACCTATTACAGAGCAGGTACCTGCATCTTATCTTCAGGAACACCCCAACAGTATTTTTATCTTGGATCAGGGATCGTCTTCCCAACTTACCAGGGTAAGTACCCCATGGATTGTTGAGGAGGTTGAATGGGACGAAAAAATGATCAAAAAGGCGGTTGTAGGATTGGCACTTAAACTGGAGAAACCAGTATTGATGCTTACCGAAGCCGACTATATAGAAAATGGTATGAGTGATCTGTTGACGGAAGTTGGCGATGCTTACGATATCAATATTAGAATATTCAACAAACTACAGCACACTATTACCGGTTGGTCAGGTGGTAAGCCCAATGCCGATGACCTTAATAGGCCAGAAAGGGCAGAACCCGCCAAAAAACGCGTACTAATTTTTAGCCCGCACCCAGATGATGATATCATAAGTATGGGAGGCACCTTTATGCGTTTACAAGACCAAGGACACGAAGTACATGTAGCCTATCAAACATCTGGTAATATTGCTGTTGCCGATGACGAAGCCTTGCGATTTTCAGATTTTGTGATCGACTATAACCGTTCGTTTGGGCTGGACAACAAAAAGTCTGTTGAGATCTACAAAAAGGCCACCGAATTCATCAAAAATAAAAAGGCCAGTGAAATTGATATTGAAGAGGTAAGAAAGGTAAAAGGCCTTATTAGACGTAGTGAAGCCAGGGCCACCAGTTATTATGTAGGTCTTTCTGATGATCAAATACATTTTAACGACCTGCCTTTTTATGAAACGGGTACCATTGAAAAAAACCCACCTTCAGATGCGGACATTAAGATAACTATGGATTTGATAGAGGAAATACAGCCACATCAAATATACGCTGCCGGTGACCTGGCAGATCCACACGGAACCCATAAGGTTTGTTTGGATATTATTTTTGAAGCCATAGATCGACTTAAGTCCAAACCATATATGAAAGATTGCTGGGTTTGGTTGTACAGAGGTACTTGGCAAGAATGGGATATAGAAGATATAGAAATGGCGGTCCCCATGAGCCCAAGTCAGGTATTGGCCAAACGTTACGGAATCTTTAAACACCAATCACAGAAAGATGGGGTGGTATTCCAAGGATCCGATTCCAGAGAGTTCTGGCAACGTGCTGAGGACAGAAACAAGGAAACGGCCACTAAATATGATGAACTGGGATTAGCGCATTATGCCGCCATGGAGGCTTTTGTACGCTACAAGTTTTAAATAGCATACATTTTTAAACACAAAAGGCTGTCCCTAACGGACAGCCTTTTTTTTATGCAGATAAGTAGAGTTTAAAATTCCAGTTCCCAGTAAAGGCTGCTGGCTTCGTTTTCTTCCGTAACATCTTCGCCCTTCAATACTACCCCTTCCGTATTCAGCAATTTTAAATTTAGCTTCCAATACCCCGTCATGGTCAAAGACAATTTTCCTGTGTACATTTTAGCACTGCCGTCATAGGTTAGATCCTCATTGTTTGGTGAACTATGATTGGCCATTCCCGGCATACGGGGGTCTAGGGCCATGCTGTAGTTTTCCACTATGGGAAAGCTCATCATACTCTCCATTTTATAGAGCAGGGCATGTATATCGTTTACGGCAACCTCTGGATCACGAGGTTCTACCATGGCCAAGACATACCTAACATCATCACTCCCTAAAAAGGTGGTTACCCTTTGTTTGCCGTCTAACGGAGCGCTAACATCAATGGCTTCGGTAACCGTATATTCCTGACCTCCCACCTCGTAGGTAAAGGTTATATCCCAATATTCATCGGTATTACCGGCCATTTGAAATATTACATAACCCTCTACTACCGTATTGTTCTCCAAGCTGGTAAGCAGTTCCGATTTAGGACAGGAATGGTTCATACTCTGCATATGCATAACGGGCATCCAGGAAATTTCGGGATTGGCAAAATAGCTATTATCAGAAACATTCTTTATGCGAAGGTAAACTTCATTGTATCCGGTAGTAAAGGCATTCTTATCGGAATAAAGCTCCAAACTGTGTCCGTTGGCATCCACCTTGGTCACTAAATTATATTCGGCCAAGGGATCTACTTCCAATTGTGGGGAATCATCTTCAGAAGTACATGCAGTTAAACCCAATGATATAGCGATTGTAATTAAGACTAATTTTATAGTTTTCATTTGTATTTTTATTTTAGTTAATGGAATAAGTAAGTGTTAGGAAAAAATTGCGCCCCATCCGGGGAATATTTTTCCAATCGGTATACGTGGAATAGTATGTGTCAAATATATTTTCTACTCCAAATTTTGCATAGACTGCATCGTTATTAATGGCAAAGGTCTTTCCCAAAGTGACTGAATACACGGTATAGGCAGCTGTTTCATCCTCTCCAAAATCGGGATTGTAATTTCGTTGTTTTCCCGCACCTTTGACCTGGAGGGCCGCTGAAATGGATCTATTTTCAAATTGTAGTCCAGAACCATAGGAAATTGGACTCATAAAGGGCAGATTGTCCCCTTCATTATCCGTTCCCCTGTGATAGGCAAGTACAGCATTCCAATTTAAGTGCTGTAGCAGCCCGTATTTCACCTCTAGGGAGGTATTGAATAGATTGGCATACTCTAGATTCCTATATACTTTTACTCCGTCTGCCCCTATGGTCATAACGCTGAGGGAAGGGTCTATATCCCCAATGATATAGTCTGTTATATGGAAATAATTAGCTTCAGCCGTAAGTTTAAGCTTGGATTTCTCCCAAGAAATCTTGGTATTGGCCTCCACCGATTTTTCATTGGCCAGTTCTGGATCCCCAATGTAGTCATGGTTATCAAAACTGTTAAACAAATAAAATCCATATCCTTCGCTAACAGAAGGTGCCCTATCCCCATAGGATAGGCCTACATTAAAATGCCAAGGCAGCCACATTTTATGCCATTGTCCCGAAATACTTTTTAAGAAACGTGTTTTGGATTTCTCCATTTCTGGATAAAAGATCCTTAGACTATTCAATCCAAGTTCATCGGCCACCTTCTGATTTTGAACGGTCAACCTAGTGGCCAGCTTTAAAAAGCTACCGTTTAGATCCAGTTCATCTTCCAAATAGACTCCTGTATTGGCGGTGCGGACATCGGGCCACGTAAGCATAAACATGGGCAATTCATCTGGGTCATTGGGATACATTGTCATTTCGGCATAGGACCTATTGTAGTACCCGTCCAATTTAAACATAAAACTGTGTTTCCCTTTTTTAAGGTGGGCCTCGCTGTAAAACCCATAGGTATCGCTCCAACCTGGCATATCCATATGTATGGCCACATCAGGGCGCTTTGTGTCGTCCATAACATGGGTTACCGTATTAAAGTACAACTTGGATTTCCAATTGGTTAAACTACCCCACAACTCATCCTGTTCATAGCCTATGGAGGCAATCATAGCACGGGCCAGTGAAACATCCATGGTGAGGGCGGGGTAACCTATATCTTTGGCCTCATCAAAAATGAAGCTGGCTATCACAGCCTTATCGTCTGCTATTTTATATCCTCCCAAAGCGGAAAAATTATACTTTTCAAACTGTGAAAACGACACTTCTTCGCCATCCCCTGCAAAGTAATTCCCAGCTTTTCTATAAATAATATCGGTATCCACAAAGTACTTGGAACTGGAGTAATTAAGTTGTCCCCCAACTACGTTCATTTCGTTATTGCTCTCAAAACCGGTCTCCAATCCCCCTTCCAAGCCTGTGTCACTAAAGTTGCTCTTATCCAGTTCCAAATTAATGGCCCCTCCAATAGTGGTTCCATGCTCTGCTCCTTGTTGACCCGATGCTATATGGGCTTTGGACAAATTGGACACGTCCACATAAGAGGTAATAGGGTCCATCTTGTCCGTACAGGCCCCAAATATCCGCATACCATCTATGGTTACAGAAAGGCGTTCAGAATACATATTGTTCAAGGTAGGCTCCCAAGCATAGGCACCCCGTTTTACCATATCTACCTTCTTGGAAGATTCCAAATACTCATCTAAAGAAGACAAGGGTTTTGGCTGTTTGTGATAGTCCAAGGTCTTTCTAGCTGAAATAAGGATAACCTCGTCCAAATTAATCCTTATAATGGAGTCCTGTGGCAAGACCAGTTCCTGAGCCCCTATATAAAGGGGAAACAAAAAGAGCGCCAAGCAAATAGACCAACTAGAGCCATGTATAGTTTTTCCCATAAGTATAGTGCATACTCTATGGGCATGTCTGAAAATTTTCACACGTTAAAATTTAGATAATATAATATGTTGAAGCAGCCATTATGTAGTAGAAGGCCGCAAGCCTCACTATTACATAATAGCAATAATCATATTATCCCAGCTCTGGAGGCTGTGCAATATCTGTAGTATATAAACCTGGTATCAAAACCAGGGCATTCTTATAGTTATTCTCAATGATAGGTACAAATCCGGCTTGGACCACAAACATAAATTCCTTCTCCAGAAAATCAAGAAATTGAATCTCCGCATTAAAACGTTTTCCCTCATAAGGGTTTTTGTCGCTGCCCTCTGATTCTTTGGCCAGCTGTTTTGCCAAATAACATTTT